>JALSPN010000126.1 GCA_026985945.1 Thermodesulfobacteriales bacterium | reverse complement strand
CCCCTGTGCCTCTGGCTCTACCAGCCAGGCGGCCAACATCATGGAAGCCTTAGAGATGGGAGCTGAAGTCCTCCTCATAGACGAAGATACTTCGGCCACCAACTTTATGATCCGGGACGCCCGTATGCAGGCCTTAATAACAAAAGACAAGGAACCCATTACTCCTTACCTTGATCGGGTAAGAGAACTTTACGAAAAATTTGGCATCTCAAGTATTATCGTGATCGGAGGCTCGGGAGATTATCTCGAAGTTGCCGATACCGTCATCGCTATGGACCATTATCTTCCCCGCGATATGACGAAGAGGGCGAAAGAGGTGGTCCAGAGATTTCCTCTTCTGCGGCGAAAAGAAGTGGAGCGGCCCTTTGTTCGCCCTGCTCCACGCAGGTTTTCTCCCCGAAGCTTTCCCAGAGATCCTAAAGGGCCGAGGGCAAAGGGAATTAATGTGATCACCTGGGGAAAAGAGGTCATCGATCTCGGAGCCCTGGAACAATTAGTGAGCAGAGACCAGACTTCTTCGATCGCACTGGCCCTTAAACTTCTGGCCGAGAAGCTGGCCGCAGGGCACCCCCTTCCCAGGGCTATTGAGGATCTTCGGGCTGAAATCGAAAGAGAAGGTCTTCTTAAACTTTCTCCTCTCCCCCGGGGAGATTTGGCTGATTTTCGAATTTTTGAGCTTGCCGGGGCCTTAAATCGTTTGCGAACCTTAAAGATTCATGGCTAAAAGGCGCCGCTCCCTCAAAAGCTATTCCCTCACCCCATATCACGTGGCGCTGGGGCTATTTTTTTCCGCTGCCATCGCTTTAGGCCTGGTTTTAGGGGGGATTTTCTTCTATCTTTCCCTGGGGCTTCCTGATATTTCCAAGCTCATTAATTATGAGCCCCCTGCAGCTACCCAGGTGCTTGATCGCCATGGAGAGGTGCTGGCCTACTGGTATAAAGAAAGACGCTTCCCTGTTCCCCTCTCTCAAATGCCTTCCTATCTTATCCAGGCCTTTGTGGCTGCTGAAGACTCTCGCTTTTTCGAACACAGGGGGCTTGATTTTTGGGGCATCCTGCGGGCAGCCCTGGTGGATATCAAGGCCCGCCGTATTGTCCAGGGAGGGAGCACTATTACCCAGCAGGTAGCGCGCTCTCTCCTCCTCTCCCGTGAAAGGAGCTTTATTCGTAAACTCAAAGAGGCCATCCTGGCCTGGGAGATTGATTCTGCCCTTACCAAGGATGAAATCCTTACCATTTATTTGAATCACATCTATCTTGGGGCCGGGGCCTACGGGGTGGAAGCAGCAGCCAGGACCTATTTCAACAAGCACGTCTGGGAGCTTTCTCTGCCCGAAGCCGCCCTGATTGCCGGCCTTACTCCTGCCCCGAGTCGCTACAATCCCTTAAAAAATCCCCGCCTGGCCCTCAAAAGAAGGGCCTATGTCCTGCGCCGGATGGCGGAAGAAGGTTATATCTCCTGGGAAGAGGCGGAAAAGGCCCTCAAAAGCCCTCTTCGCCTGAATCCTGCCGATTTTTCCCCGCGCAAAGAGGCCCTCTATTTTTTGAGCTATTTGAAAGACCGCCTGGAGAAAAAGTTTGGCCCTGATCTTTACGTTAAGGGCTATACCATTTACACCACCCTGGACCTTACCTGGCAGGAAGCCGCTGAAAAAAGCCTTAGAGAAGATGTCCTCCAGATTGCCCGCCGGAACCGAAAAAAAGAATCGCCTCAGGCCGCGGTAGTATGTCTTGAAAACGGAAGCGGGGCCGTAAGGGTCCTTATCGGTGGAAGAGATTATCAAAAGAGCCAGTTCAACCGGGTGGTTCAGGCGCGCCGCCAGCCTGGTTCCGCCTTCAAACCCCTCCTCTGGGCCCTGGTGCTCGAAAAAAGGCTCGCTACCGTAGCCAGCCAGGTGGTTGACGAACCGGTAGTCTTGCCGGGAAACTCTCCGGGAAATTACTGGCAGCCCCGAAATTTCGACAAAAGTTATCTCGGCCCCATAAGCCTTCGCACCGCCCTGGTCCACTCTCGCAATACCGTGGCGGTTAAACTTGCCTATGCCGTAGGGCTTTCAGATCTTATCACTTTTGCGAAAACCCTGGGGATCAAAAGCCCCCTGGCAAAAGATTATTCCGTGGCCTTAGGAAGCTCTGGCCTCTCTCTCCTGGAGCTTACCCGGGCTTATACGGCTTTTGCCAACCAGGGATTCCTTCTTAGAGAAACCCTGGTAGAAAACATCTTTGATCGGCACGGAAAAGATCTTTCCCTCCAATTTGAGACGGAAAAACCTGTTATCTCTCCGGAAACAGCCTTCCTGATGACTTATCTCCTGAAGGAAGTAGTCCGTACCGGAACAGGAAGGTGTGCCAGGGCCCTGGGGGTACCAGCGGGAGGGAAAACCGGCACCACGGATAATTACCACGATGCCTGGTTTATCGGTTTTACCCGGGAAGTTACCTGTGGGGTCTGGATTGGTTACGACAGCATCAAGCCTCTGGGGCGTTTAGAAACCGGGGGCCGGGCGGCCTGCCCTCTCTGGTTAAAGGTCATGAAAGATCGCCCTGAAGGCTATTCTGGAGAGGATTTCGACCCGCCTGCTGGTATAATTTTTGCGGAAATGAAAGACTTTGATCCTCTCCGCGGAGAAGAAACCCTCTGGATTCCCCTGCGGGAAGACGAAGCCCCAGCCCTTAAAAATAGCCTTCCTTCTTCGCGGTGGCCTAGATTTTTAAGAGAGCTTCTAAGGCCTCGGGGTTTTTGGTAACCTCTCCCTTCCGGGGAATGTGAGAAAGGTCATCTTTGACCCAGTAAAGGACCTTAAAGTCTTTTCTGAGGTCCTCTACCAGTTTTTTGAATTCCTCCTCGGGCATATCTGCCAGGCGGATATAAACCCGTCTTTTTTCCGGCTCCACCCCTTCATAAGAGGTGAGAACACTTATAATGCGCCCGCCTATCTCCCGCACTTTTTTCACCAGCTCGGAAATGGTCCCAGGCTGGGTCCCCATCTCAAAGGCAATCTGCCAGGGGCCATAATAGATTCCTGTTATGTTGATTAAGACCTTGAAAATATCGGTCTGGGTG
>JALSPN010000125.1 GCA_026985945.1 Thermodesulfobacteriales bacterium | reverse complement strand
AGAAAGATCCTGAGATCACCAAATATTTTGGGCCCGAAGAGCTTGAAAAGATTTTTGATCTTCAGCACTATTTACGCCACGTAGATACCATTTTCAGGCGAGTCTTTGGATGAAGCGCCTTCCAGTGGTGGCGGGTTTGATTCGAGTCGAGGGGAAAATTCTCCTGGCCCGTCGTCCAGAAAACAAAAAGCGAGGTGGTCTCTGGGAACTTCCTGGTGGAAAGGTTGAAGAAGGAGAACCTTTAGAGGAAGCACTTGCCCGCGAGCTTGCCGAAGAACTCGGAATAAAAGTGAAAGTGGAAAGGTCTCTTACCCAAATAGAATACGATTATCCGGACGTCTCGGTCTGTCTTTTTTGCTTTGCCTGTAAAATTGTTGAAGGGAAACCGCATCCTTTGGAGGGGCAGGAACTGGGCTGGTTCTTGCCGGAAGAGATCGAGACTCTGGCCCTCGCTCCGGCAGATTTCCTCCTCTGGCAAGAGGTGAAAGAAATTATCCCCTTGCAAAGCTGAAAAGGTCATATATACTTTCTTAACGGTGGGCGGTTAGCTCAGTGGTAGAGCGTCATCCTCACACGGTGGAAGTCGCTGGTTCGAATCCAGCACCGCCCACCAAATTTGTTTTTATTTAATCCTCCTTGCTCCGCAGGGGGCCAAAAAGACCAGAAGGAGGCTTTATGAGTAAAAAACTGCGCAAGTACGAGACCCTCTTTGTCATCCATCCAGACCGTGTCGAAGAACGAGAAGGGGTGCTCGAGAAACTCACCGAGATTATTCAAAATGACGGTGGAGAAGTTCTTAAAAAAGATGAATGGGGCCTGAGAAAGCTTGCTTATCCCATCGAGAAGAAGAAGCAAGGCTATTATATCCTGATGGAATTTGCCGCCCCTGCTGAAACCCCACCTAAGTTAGAGCAGTTTTTCCGGATTGATGAACGCGTAATCCGGTTTATCGTGGTCAAACTCGAAGAAAAGTATCAGCCTGAAACTTTAGCGGTTTAAAAGGAGGAACCTATGGCGACAGAGACTCAGAGCACGGTTAAAAGGCGCCGTTTTTACCCCCGGCGTAAAATTTGCCGTTTCTGTGCGGATCCCAATCTGCGCATTGATTATAAAGAACCAGAGATTTTAAAGGCCTTTATCACGGAGCGTGGCAAAATTATCCCCCGCCGTCAGACTGGCACCTGCGCCAAACACCAGCGTCAACTCACCACGGCCATAAAACGGGCCCGGATTATGGCACTTTTGCCCTTTATTGCCACTCTTGAGGAAGAAGAGCTTGCCCGGCAAGGAGGTTAGTCATGGAAGTTATCCTCAGGGAATATGTTCCTAATCTCGGTGCTCCAGGAGACGTGGTCACGGTAAAAGACGGCTACGCCCGTAATTATCTTATTCCCAAAGGGTTTGCTATACCGGCCAGCAAAAAGAGCCTTAAGGCTGTAGAAAGGCAGCGGCAGATCATCCTGGCCAAGGCCGAAAGGGTGCGGCGAAAACTGATGTCAGAGGCCGAACGCCTGAACGAGGTGGAGCTGGTTATCCCTCAGCGCGTGGTGGAAGAAGATCGTCTTTATGGTTCCGTCTCGGTGGCCGAAATTGTCAACGCCTTAAAAGAAAAGGGCTTTGAAATCACCAAAAAACAGGTCCTTCTTGACGAACCTATTAAAAAACTCGGGGAATACCTTGTTCCTATCAGGCTTTCAGCCGATGTAACCGCCCATATCAAGGTAAAAGTGGTTCCAATGGAATAGTAAGGGGGGCTTTCCCCCTTTCTCTTTTTTCCCTGTTGATTAAACTTTAAATATGCCCCGCCGAAAAAAGGAATTTACCCTTGATCGCATACCTCCTCAGGATATTGAGGCGGAAAAAAGTGTCTTGGGGAGTATTTTTCTCGACAACTCTGCCATTTTAAAAGTAGTAGAAATTCTTACCCCCGAAGACTTTTATCGGCAGGCTCACGCCGCTATTTATCGCACCATGCTTGATCTTTTTAATCATAACGAACCGATAGATCTCATCACGGTGCATGCTGCCCTTAAAGAAAGAGATTTGCTTGAGCAGGTAGGGGGTGCTGCTTATCTGGCTGAGCTTGCCCATTATGTGCCCACCGCTGCTAACGTGGCCTATTACGCCAACATCGTGCGGGAGAAATCTATCCTGCGCCGCTTGATCCTGGCGAGCACCGAAATAGCCAGCCGCTGTTACGAGGCCCTGGAGCCGGTTGAGGATCTGCTTGAAGAAGCAGAAAGGGCCATCTTTGAGATTCGGGCTCAGGGAAGCCGCCGAAGCTTTTTCTCCATGAAGGAAGTCATCAAAGATGCCGTCCTGCAGATCGAACATCTTCACCAGAAGCGCCAGGAGGTTACGGGGGTTCCCACTGGCTTTTACGAATTTGATCGCCTCACCGCAGGTTTTCAGAATTCAGACCTTATCATCGTGGCCGGAAGGCCGAGCATGGGTAAAACCTCTTTTGCCCTGAATATCGCCCATCACGCCGGAGTTGAAAATGGTATCCCGGTGGCAATCTTTTCCCTGGAGATGTCTCGTGAGCAACTGGCCATGAGGATGCTTTGTGCTGAGGCCAGGGTGGATGCCCAGGCGGTAAGAACAGGACGGCTTACTGATGCCGACTGGCAACGGCTTACCTATGCCGCCAATCGTCTCTCCAAGGCCCCTATCTTTATCGATGATACTCCGGCTATCAGTGTTTTAGAGTTACGGGCCAAAGCGCGTCGTCTGATGGCTGAACACGGCCTGGGCCTCATTATTATCGATTATTTGCAACTGATGCGGGGTAGAGAACGCCGGGAACGCCGGGAGCAGGAAATCTCTGAGATCTCAAGCTCTTTGAAAGCCATGGCCAAGGAGCTTAACGTGCCGGTGATAGCCCTTTCGCAGCTCAATCGTCGGGTGGAAGAAAGGCCGGATAAAAGGCCACAACTTTCGGATCTCAGAGAATCCGGGGCCATCGAGCAGGATGCCGACGTAATCATCTTTATTTATCGAGACGAAGTTTACCGTAAAGACAGCCCTGAAAAAGGGATCGCAGAACTGATAATCGGAAAGCAAAGA
>JALSPN010000124.1 GCA_026985945.1 Thermodesulfobacteriales bacterium | reverse complement strand
AAAAAATTCTCCCATTCGCTACTCGCCATTAGACAAGGCCCGGAAGCTCTTCTCTACTCACTAACCGGAAATTAGGGTTTTTAATCTTTTGCCAATCTTTCCATCCCCATTATACTAATGGAGGCAAAAAGTTCAGCTTTGTCCCACCCCGACCTTTCCTTAAGGGGGAAGGGAGTTTAAATTTTTCTCCCTTTCAGAGAGGGAAGGGGAGGGTAAAGGAGGAGAGGATTTATGCCCGTAGCCACTATCGAAGAGGCCTTAGAAGATATACGCGCTGGCAAAATGGTTATCGTGACTGATGACGAAGATCGCGAGAACGAAGGCGATCTGGTAATGGCGGCAGAAAAGGTCACTCCTGAGGCCATCAATTTTATGGCCAAGTATGGACGGGGGCTTATCTGTCTGGCCCTGCCCCCTGAGGACATTGAGAGGCTTCAACTTCCCCTTCAGCCCCGCCGTCACGGGACCCGTTTTGATACGGCTTTTACCGTGTCCATAGAGGCCCGATACGGGGTAACAACTGGCATTTCAGCCTATGATCGGGCGCACACCATCAAAGTGGCCATTGATCCGGCAAGCGGCCCTGAAGATATCGTTACTCCCGGGCATGTCTTTCCCATAAGGGCCCGGGAAGGGGGAGTTCTCGTAAGGGCCGGGCACACAGAGGCTTCGGTGGATCTGGCGCGTCTTGCGGGGTTGAAGCCTGCAGGGGTTATCTGTGAAATCATGAACGATGATGGGACCATGGCCCGTATGCCGGATCTCGAAAAGTTTGCGGCCAAACATGGCCTGAAAATCATCACCATCAGAGATCTCATTGCTTATCGCCTTCGCAATGAGTGCCTGGTAAAACGGGAAGTGGAAACCCGCCTTCCCACCCCCTGGGGGGAGTTTCGCCTCTTTGCCTACACCAACATGATAGATCCTTTCACTCACGTGGCGCTTGTGATGGGCGAGATTGATGCCGGGCCCATACTCGTGAGGGTCCATTCCGAATGTCTTACAGGAGACGTCTTCGGGTCTCTGCGTTGTGATTGTGGCCCCCAACTTATGAGGGCCCTTGAGATGATTAGCGAAGAGGGCAGGGGAGTTTTGCTTTATTTGAGGCAGGAGGGCCGGGGGATAGGCCTTTTGAATAAGCTCAAAGCGTATGTCCTTCAGGATCAGGGCAAAGACACGGTGGAAGCCAACGAAGCCCTGGGTTTTAAGGCCGATTTGCGAGATTATGGAATTGGAGCTCAGATCCTCAGGGACCTTGGGGTGCGTAAAATGCGCCTGATGACCAATAATCCTAAAAAGATTATTGGTCTTGCTGGTTATGGTCTGGAGGTGGTAGAGAGGGTCCCTATAGAAATAAAACCCCACGCGGAAAATTATCGTTATCTCAAATGTAAACACGAGAAGATGGGGCATTTGTTTTCTATTTTTGAATGTAAGCAGGAACATTCAAAGAATTAGGAGGGACAATGGGATACCGGACAATTGAAGGCGATTTCAAAGGTGAAGGACTACGTTTTGGGATTGTGGTTGGAAGATTTAACAACTTTATCAGCAAGAAGCTTTTGGAAGGGGCGCTGGATGCCCTTTCGAGACACGGTGTCTCTTTAGATGCCGTAGAGGTAGCCTGGGTTCCGGGCTCTTTTGAGATCCCTTTGGTGGCCAAAAAGATGGCCCTTTCGGGAAAGTATGATGCGATCATTTGCCTTGGGGCTATTATTCGGGGGTCTACGCCTCATTTCGACTATGTGGCCGCAGAATGCAGTAAAGGTATTGCTCAGGTAATGTTAGAGACGGAAAAACCTGTGGTATTTGGTGTTTTGACCACGGATACGATCGAACAGGCCATAGAAAGGGCGGGGACCAAGGCCGGTAATAAAGGTTTTGAGGCGGCCATGGCAGCCCTTGAGATGGCCAATTTATTGAAGAAAATCTGATATGGGTGCCCGCAGAAAGGCGCGAGAAATTGCTATTCAAATATTATATCAAGCTGACGTAGCAGGAGTTCCTTTTTCAGAAGCTTTTGCCACTTACGAAGGATATTTTCATCCTTCTCCCAGGGTATTATCTTTTGCTAAAGAACTTGTTGATGGTGTAGCAAAATATCAAAAAGATATTGACGCGCTTATAGAGAGATTTTCTAAAAACTGGAAGATTACCAGGATGTCAGCTATTGATCGTAATATTCTTCGCCTTGCTACTTATGAGCTCCTTTATCGTCCAGACATTCCTCCAAAAGTATCTATAAATGAGGCTGTAGAGTTAGCCAAAGCTTTTGGAACAGACGAATCAGCTTCTTTTGTAAATGGCATTTTGGATGCGATTTATAAGATTATTGTCAAAGATGGTTCTGCCTTAAAGGCTTCTGTAGCATCCTAGAAAATTTTTGAGTTTTTCTTTATTAGATATCTCTAAATCTTCTATTAATTGGCATGCTTTTTTATTTTTGGTTCTGATATAAATAGCTAATAGATTTTTCCCTACGATTTCATTTTTTTCTTTTTGGTATGCTTTTTCTATAAATTTTTCTGCCATTTTAATTTTTCCAAGTTTAAAATAAATCAATCCTATGTTGTTTAGAATTTCAGGTTTCTCTTTCTTTTGGTTTTTTAGGTATCTTTGATAATAGGTGAGAGCTTTCATGTATTTTCCTTTTTTTCTTGCTTCTTCTGCTGCTATTAATAAATAGCTAAAATTTGATTTTTCCGGAAAAATTGAATTGTTTTTTATTGTTTTTTTAGTTTCTTCGTTTTTTGTTTGCTTTCTTGCAAAAGTTTTTGTCTCTTTTGGCTTATTTTTGATTTTAGGTTGTCTTTTTCGGTTTTTATCTTGTTTCTCTTTTGTTTTATTAATGTCTATTTTCTGAATGTTTTTAGTTGTTTTGGTATTATTTGTTTTCTTGTTTTTTGTTTTTGCTGTTTTACTTTTCTCTTTTATGTTGTGGATATTACTTTCTTTAATTTGCTTTTTATTTTCTATAATAATATTTGTAGTTTTTTTCTTTAGTCTGTATTTGGTTAATGTGTTTTTGGTTGATATAGTTCCCAAGCTTAGAAAAATAATTATTATTCCAG
>JALSPN010000123.1 GCA_026985945.1 Thermodesulfobacteriales bacterium | reverse complement strand
CCCGGAAAGCCGGGGGTATTTTTCAAGATGCGTGTGCCCGAAACACCACCAGGCCTGAGGGGGAAGCTCGTGAAAGACGACCCCGTCTTTACCGCAGGTCTGCGAAACGATGAGAGGCGTTGCACGGTAAAAGGCTGCTTCGCCGCGGACCTCTCCCGGGATGATAAAAAAGAGCTCGTAATCATTTGCCTTCTCGTAGATTTCCGCAAAGGCCTGCTTAAGCCTCTGGTGAAAATAGACTTTCTTTACCTTCTGGGCCTCCTCCATCCAGGCAAGTGCCTTTTCAAAAAGATCATTCTTCGTAGCCATAAAACCTCCTTCTTTTTTGAGAGCATTTAAAGTCTGACAATCATAAGGATCCGTTCCCATTTTTCGGAACGAAAAATAGGAACGGATCCCGAAGAAAAATGTTGCCTAAAAAATGCTCCCAGTAATAATCAAAAAACTATTGGATAGTTATGAAGTTTTATTGCTGGGGACGGCTGTTTTCTTTAACGATGTAAGAGGGTTAATGCCACTATCCTGAGATGTATTCCCTTATGAAGCAAAATTATTCACCCCCCTCTATATTAACCGGCCTTTTGCACCTAACCAAAAAACAAAGCCACCAAAAAAGCCGATTATCACCAACTATAGCCGATTAGGAATACGACACACGGGTGAAATTTCTAAAAATCAACTAGAAACGCAAAAAATCGCTATGCGCCAAAAACAAAAACGAAAAAAAATATTGAAAAGTTTTGATGAAAGTATCAAGAAATAATCAAGAAATTTGATTAAATGATAATGAGAAAAATAGTAAGAAAGTAAACTGATTTTATTAAACAGTGGGCTAACGATAAAAAAGCTTTGATGAAACAAAGCATAAAAAAGCCCTGGCCAGGGCGTTGCAAACACAACTACAGGGGGGGATCCGTTCCTATTTTTCGGAATGAAAAATGGTAACGGATACTTGACTGGTCCTTAAGAAAGGATGTTTTGCAAAGGTCTCTTAATACAAAGGAGGGGGGCGGGGGTGGAAGTCGGGCAAAGTGATGAGCTTCCACCCCACTCCGGCCCTCCCCCTGCAAGAGGGAGGGAGATTTACTTCCCCACTCCCCATTCGCCACTCGCCGTTCGCCATTTTGCTGACCGGAAATTTAGGTTTTAAATTCGTGAAAAATTGCTTTTAAGCGATAAATTTGTTTGATAACAAAGAAGAAGAGAACGGCCTATGGAAGGATCTATCTTTGATTTTCACGCCAGAGTAATCGCTGATTACCGGGATTTTATCCAGTCGTTCATCCAGATTGGAGACGAAAGAGCGCGTGAGTTTATCGAAAAAGCCCTGGTGCAGGAAGAAAAGCTCTGGCCAGAGCCCCTTATTCAGCTATCTCCTGCTTACAAAAAGGCCGCAAACGTTGACGAATTGGCCGCCCGCGGGCTCATTCACCCTGAAACCGCACAAATCTTTCGCACCAAAGACGGCGCACCTTTCAGGCTCTACCAGCACCAGGTGGAAGCCCTTGAGAGAGCGGCCCGGGGCAAAAGTTTTGTCGTGACCTCGGGCACAGGGTCCGGGAAAAGTTTTTGCTTTTTTATCCCCATAATTGATGCCATTTTGCGCATCCCCACACTCAACTGCCCCGTGGCCCTGATAGTGTATCCCATGAATGCTCTTGCCAATTCCCAGCTGGCAACCCTTGAAGAGCTAAAGAAAAGTTACGAAAGCCGCACCGGAAGGACCTTTCCGGTAAGATTTGCCCGCTACACCGGAGAGACTCCGGAAGAAGAAAGGCAGAAAATAAGGCGTGAGCCGCCGCATATTTTACTCACCAATTACATGATGGCCGAGCTTCTTTTAGTGCGGCCTGAAGACCGGAGCCTTTTCGCACCTGCAGAGGAGAAAATGCCCTTCTACCTGGTCTTTGACGAACTTCACACTTACCGGGGGCGTCAGGGAGCAGACGTGGCTATGCTCGTGCGCAGGATCAAGGCCCGTCTTAAGCGCGCCCCTGTCATTCACATTGGCACCAGTGCCACCATGGTGGCGCACCGGGAAGCCACGGCTCTCGAACGCCGCCAGGCTGTTTCACAATTCGCTTCAAGGTTTTTTGCCCATGAAATTTCGCCCGATGATGTGATCGAAGAGACCCTGGAACCTACCACTATTGGCGGGCCCCCAGCGGAAGAAGAATTAAAAAAGGCCCTTAGAGGGGAACTTCCGGATGATATTTCCGCCTTTTTGCGTCATCCCCTGGTGTGCTGGGTGGAATATGCTCTTGGTGTCGAGCAGGAAGATGGAAGGCTTAAAAGAAGGGTGCCGCGGACGATTTCTGACGCTGCAAAAGAACTTGCCGAGCTTTCGGGATGTGAGGCGGAATTTTGCGCCAGCCGCCTGAGAGAGGTGCTGCTAAAGGCCGTTCGCTTGAGCCGAGGAAAACAAATTTTTGCCTTCAAATTGCACCAGTTTATCAGCCAGGGGAAGGCCGTTTTTGCCACCCTTGAGGATCTTGACTCCCGTCGCTTCAGCCTCGAAGAAAAGATCGAAAAAGACCGGCAAACCCTCTGGGCACCACTCAAATTCTGCCGTATTTGTGGCCAGGATCACTATCGCGTTTTCTTAAAGGAAGAAAAATTTGAGGCCTTTCCCTTTGATACCGAAGAACTTCCCGAAGGGGCCGTACCGGGCTATCTCACCCCGCTCTCTCCGGAAATGCCTGAAATAGAAGATCTGATCCCCACCAACTGGTATCAAAGAGGAAGACTAAAACGCGAGTGGCGCAAACGGGTACCTCGCAAAGTCTGGGTCTTACCGGACGGGCGTCTTTCCTTAGCAGAAGCAGAAGGCGCTATCCCCATGTGGTGGCAGGAGGAGGGCTTTTGGCTTTGCCCCCGTTGTGGCGAAAATTATACGGCGCGGGAAAACGAGTTTTCCAAACTGGCAAGTCTTTCAAGTGAAGGGCGCTCTTCAGCCACCACCATCCTGGCCACCGCCCTTCTAAGGCACGCCAAGAGCAGCAATATTTTACGCCCCAAACTCCTTACCTTTACCGACAACCGTCAGGACGCCTCCCTGCAGGCCGGACACTTCAACGACTTTATCCAGGTGGCAGTGCTCAGGGCAGCACTTTATCAGGCCCTAAAAGAAAAGAAAACGCTTAGCTTTGAGGAGCTGGCCTCTAAGGTAGTGGAAAAAATGGGGCTTTCCTTAAAAGACGTAGCCAGAAACAGGGAGCTTGATCCGGAAAGTACCAGGGCCCAGGATGTGTGGCAAACGTTTAAAGAATTGACGGAGTATCGTCTTTACGAAGACCTGCGCCGCGGCTGGCGAGTGATTCAGCCCAACCTTGAGGATGTGGGGCTTCTTCGGATCGAATACAAAGGCTTAAAAGAGCTTGCCAGACGCGATGAAGCCTTCCTTGAGCTACCTTTTCTGGCCGACCGTAATGCTCCCGAGCGAGAAAACATCCTGCGGGCCATCCTTGATTACTTTCGCAAAAAGCTGGCGATAAAGGCCAGAGTCCTTCAGAGAGAATTTCAA
The DNA here is from genome assembly GCA_026985945.1 of Thermodesulfobacteriales bacterium. Lineage (GTDB taxonomy): Bacteria > Desulfobacterota > Thermodesulfobacteria > Thermodesulfobacteriales > Thermodesulfatatoraceae > Thermodesulfatator. Next base: position 4,684 of record JALSPN010000123.1, on the reverse strand, counting down.
AACAAACTCCGAAAAAGGGCCGAAAATCACCTGAACGAATTCTGGGGGCTTGATCCTGATCAACTCACCTTAAGAATAGCACCTTTCGGAATTCGGCCAGGAAAGGGAAGGCTCCCAAAAGGGGCCAATTTCAAGCTTACCTCCCGCACCTTGCTTGGACGCTATTTACAGCGGACCTTTGACCTTTACACCACCAAAGAAGTGGAAGAGATTATTGACCTTTTGCTCACCCTTTTGGTAAGGCAGGGATTTCTCTTCGAAGAAAATTACGAAGATCATCGCTGTTATCGCCTGGAAGAGAGCGTCCTTCTATGGTGCCTGGGAGACGGCACGCCACCTCCCCCTGATCCCATCTGGAGCAGACGGACTACAGAAGAAACCCCGGCCATAAATCCCTTTTTCAGACGCTTTTATGAAGAAGCTGCCCGGGAGATTGCCTCCTTTGAGGCCCGGGAACACACGGCGCAGGTAGTGCAAAAAGGCGAAAGAGAAAGAAGAGAGCGGCGCTTCCGCGGAGAAGAAGACCCACCCCTTCCATATCTCATTTGTTCTCCCACTATGGAGCTTGGCATAGACATTGCCGACCTTGATATGGTCCATCTGCGAAATATTCCACCCACACCGGCTAACTACGCGCAGCGCAGTGGCCGGGCAGGTCGGCAAGGACAACCCGGGTTAATCGTTGCCTACTGTGGTGCTTACAGCCATCACGACCAGTACTTTTTCAAACGCCGGGAGGAAATGATAGCAGGTGCTGTGCGGGCACCTCGCATTGATCTCACTAACGAAGCCCTCATCAGGGCTCACCTTCAGGCCGAATGGCTGGCGCAGGTGGGTGTGCCTCTGCGACAATCCATAGCTGAGGTGATTGATATTAATGATCTGGAAAAACTCCCCGTAAAAGAAGAAATTACACCACAACTTAAACTCAATCCCCGATCTCAAAACGAATTGCGGGAAAGGATTTCCCGCATCCTTGCCTACGACCGGGAGGACCTGGAGGCAAGCGGTTGGTTTAGCGAGAGCTGGCTTGAAAATGTGGTAAAGGCTGCTCCGCAGGAATTTGACCGGGCCTTTGATAGATGGCGCGAACTTTTCAGGGCGGCCAGCGCTCAGCTCAAAAAGGCCCAGGAAATGCGCTGGTCCACGGATCGAAATGAGCAAAAGAAGGGACAGGAGCTTGAAGAGGAGGCAGCAAGGCAGCGAAACCTTCTTCTTCAACAAGAAGTGGCCAGGGAAGAAGGAGACTTTTATCCTTACCGTTATCTAGCATGTGAAGGGTTCTTGCCGGGATACAATTTCCCGGCCCTGCCAATAAGGGCCTGGGTCCCCAGGGCAGGAGAAGGAGAATACATCCCTCGACCACGCTTTCTGGCTATTAAAGAATTTGGTCCTGAAAACATCGTTTATCATGAAGGGACAAAGTGGGGGGTATGCCGCTTCCAAATTCCTCCAGGAGGGCTTTCAGAACGCCGCCTAAAAAAGAGAATATGCCAAAAATGCTTTACCTTTACGGAGCTCGAAGATGATCTTTGCCCTGTGTGCGGGGTAAATTTTGACGGGGCCAATTCTACTATCCTTACCCTTCTTGAAATGCCAAATGTGGTGCTACGCCGTCGGGAACGCATTACCTGTAACGAAGAAGAACGGCTTAGAAAGGGATATCGGCTCCAGATGGCCTATCGCTTTGCCCGTGGACGCGAAGGTTTCAGGGTCAAGACCGGTATCGCAAAAGATTTACTTGAACTTCAGTATGCCCCGGCGGCCACGATAATGCTCATCAATCATGGCTGGCGTGTCCGAACTACAGAGGGATTCTTGGTGGATATCGATAGCGGAGAGCTAATCAGCGAAAAGGATTACCAGGACCAGCGAAACCATATCAAAAGCAAAAATATTGAGCGTCTTAAACTTTTTGTGCAGGACACCCAAAATTTGCTTAGAATGCGGGTGCTTACCCGAAAATGGCAAGGCAACCCCACCTTTGAGACCAGCCTCTGTTACGCCCTTAAGCGCGGGCTGGAACAGGCCTTTCAACTTGAAGAATCAGAGATTGTAGTTGAGATCCTGGGTGAAGGAGAGGGCCGGGCCTTTATCTTTTACGAAGCTTCAGGGTGGAGCCGGGGTGCTACGCCTGCTGGTTGAAGATCCCCAGGCCCTGGCAGAAGTGGCTCGTGAGGCGCTTACAGTGCTTCACTTTGATCCTGAAACCGGAAAAGATCTGGCAGAAGATGGCCACCGGGCCTGTTACGAATGTCTTTTAAGCTACACCAATCAGCTGGAAGCGCACTTACTTGATCGCTTTCAGGTAAGAGATTTCTTAAGAGAGCTTTGTGCTGCCAGGGTCTCTCTTTTGAGTGGAAGGCGAACCCGTGAAGAGCAATACAAATGGCTTACCGAGCGTCTTGATCCGCGCTCCTCGCTTGAAAAAGAATTCCTGGATCTTTTGTACCAAAAAGGCTACCGGCTGCCAGATGAGGCCCAATTTGGGATCAAAGAACCGAGGTGCGTGGTGGATTTCTTCTATGAGCCCAATGTTTGTATATTTTGTGATGGTCCCCCTCATGACCAGCTTGCACAACAAAAAAGAGACGATATTTTGCGCAAGAAATTACGTTTCAAGGGATACCGGGTAATCATTATCCGTTATGATCGAGATCTTGAGGAACTGATAAAAGCCTATCCTGACGTGTTCGGGCGGGGAGAATGTTAAAGGGTTCTTTCAAATTGTTTTTAATCTTGCAGAAATTCTAAAAACATCCTTTTTCGATAAAAAATACCGGGCTTACCTTCGTTTCAGGAAAGAAAGATTTGAAAGATGTAAAAAGTTGTACGCCTTAAGCCCCCTTTTTTGACTTATAAGGAGCGTTCTTTATAATGTTTTTGTGATGGCAAGGAAAAAGCTTCCCGTTGGTATCCAGAGCTTTGTTGAGATACGCACGGAAGGCTACTATTATGTAGATAAGACCCCTTTCGTCAAAAAGCTCGTTGAGGAAGGCAAGTATTATTTCCTTTCCCGCCCCAGACGGTTCGGAAAGAGCCTTTTTCTTGACACTCTGCGGCAGGCTTTTCTGGGAAAGCGCAAGCTCTTCGAAGGCCTTTTCCTCGAAAACCACTGGGATTGGTCGAAAAAGTACCCCGTCATCTACATCTCTTTCGGAGCCGGGGTAATCGAAGACGAAAACGACCTCATAAAACAGATCCTCCTCATCTTTGAAGAAAATCAGGAGAATCTGGGTATAACTTGCAAACATGCCGACGATTATCGGGCCTGTTTCTACGAGCTTATCAAGCGGGCTGCAGAAAAGTTTGGGGCCAAAAGTGTCGTCCTGGTTGATGAATACGAAAAGCCTATTCTCGATCGCATAGATGACCTAAAAACCGCCTCAATAATCCGCGAAAAACTCAAAAACTTCTATTCCGTTCTCAAAGACGCCGACCCTTACCTCAAGTTCTGCTTCCTGACCGGCGTTACCAAGTTCTCCAAAGTCTCCATCTTCTCAGGCTTAAACAACCTCGAAGATATAACGATTTCGCCGGACTTCGCCACCATTTGTGGTTACACCCAAAAAGAGTTTGAAAATACTTTTGCCGACCGCCTTGAAGGCGTTGATCTTGAAGAAGTCCGCCTCTGGTATAACGGCTACTCCTGGCTTGGCAAGCCCGTCTATAACCCCTTCGACATTCTTCTCTTCTTGCGCAATCACGAATTCCGCCCCTACTGGTTTGAAACCGGCACCCCAACCTTTCTCATCAAGCTCCTCCTTGAAAGAAAATTCCCTGTCCCTGAGCTTGAAAAAATTGAAGTAGGAGAAGCCCTTCTTGAAAGCTTCGACATCGAAACCATGGAGCTTGAAACCGTGCTTTTTCAAACCGGCTACCTCACCATCAAGGAGTTGAGAAAGCGGGGCCCAAGGCGCAGGTATCTCCTCGGTTATCCCAACCTGGAAGTGAAGATGAGTTTTACGGATGCGGTGCTCAATTTTCTTACGGAAAGGACTTCTGAGAAAGAGCGCCTGATAGACAGGCTTTACGATGCCCTTGAGGCCAACGATTTTGAGGGATTACAAAAGATTTTCTCAGCCTTCTTTGCCTCCATACCGCACGACTGGTATCGCAAGACGGAGCTTTCGGGCTACGAGGGTTTTTATGCGAGCATCTTTTACTGTTATTTTGCGGCGCTGGGGTTAGAGGTGCGGGTGGAGGAGGCCACCAGTAAGGGCCGGTTAGATATGGCGGTGCTCTTTGAAGACCGCTGCTATCTTTTCGAGTTTAAGGTGGTGGAGCTTGAACCGGAGGGGCGGGCCTTAGAGCAGCTCAAGGAGAAGCGCTACTTTGAGAAGTATGCCGCAGAGGGCTGCAAGATCTTTCTCATCGGCGTTGAATTCAGCAAGCGTGAGCGAAACATCGTCTCCTTTGAAGTGGAAGATGTTTCACTTTGATATTTGAAAATTTTTAATTTCTTGAATTAAAGGCTCCAAATCATTAAAGGTCAGTTCTGCAGTGAGAGAGAGGCGTAAACGGGCTGTATTTTCCGGGACTGTGGGTGGCCTTATGGCAGGGGTAAAGAATCCCTTCTCAAAGAGTCTTTGCGAAAGCAAAAGGGCTTTTTGGCTCTCCCCCACCACTACCGGCACAATAGGCGTATCATCTGGAGGAAGAGAAAGTCTTTTTCTCAGGCGGG
>JALSPN010000122.1 GCA_026985945.1 Thermodesulfobacteriales bacterium | reverse complement strand
TATTAGAATAGAAAGACCGATGGTGATGATAATGAGGGTGATAGGGGTGGCCTTCCGGGCGGGGTAAATGGCTAATCTTTCCACCAGGATTCCGACCAGGGCGGTAAGGAGAACCGATAAAACGAAGGCCACCGGTAGAGGGAAACCGTGGGCACAAAAAGTGGCCATAAACATGGCCCCAAGCATTACAAATTCCCCCTGGGCGAAATTTATGACCTCTGTGGCGTTGTAAATAATGGTAAAGCCCAGGGCGATGAGGGCGTAAATAGCCCCGCTCGTAAGACCAGAGAAAATAAATTGGAGAATCTCACCCATAAGATGCCTTTCAAACCAAAGGACGGGTAGAGCTTATTACAGGGGCAGGGGGGCATCAAGCCCCCCAATTTCAGATTATTTAAGGAGTTGCCAGTCGCCGTTTTTGATGCGGACCAGGACAAAGGCGGTCTTCTCGTCAAGACCGTTGTGATCCGTAGGGCTCATGTTAAATACACCGTGAATCCCCACGATCCCTCTGGCATTTTCTAAGGCCTTGCGAATCTTGGCCCTGTCAGCCCCTGCCTTCTCAAGGGCCTGTTTTAAAAGAAGGAAGGCGTCGTAAGCGTGGCCACCAAAAGCCGAAGGTTCTTCTCCGTAGCGGGCCTTATAGCGCTTGAGGTAAGAAAGGAGAAGTTTTTTCTGGGGATCAGTATCAGGGAGCTGATGGGCCACCAGGATCTTTCCTGCCGGCAAAATAATACCTTCCGCCGCCTCTCCTGCCAGAGCGATAAACCTTTTAGAAGCCACCCCGTGACTCATAAAAAGCTGCTGTTTCATCCCGAGCTGCCGCATATTTTTGGCCACGATAGCAGGTCCTGGGTTAGTGCCCCAGCAGATTACGGCGTCAGGATTCTTGGCCCTGATACGGGTAAGCTGCGGGGTCATATCCACGTCTTTGGGGCCAAAAAGTTCATCCGCTACCAGCTCGATGCCGTAATCTTTGGCCAGGGCTTTAAGTTGTTCGCGGCCACTCTGGCCAAAACCGTTGGAGACCGTAATGATAGCGATCTTTTTAAGGCCGTGAGCCTGGCAATAGGCGTAGATTTTTTTGACGGCCAGCCGATCACTTTGCGCCGTCTTAAAGACCCAGGGCTTTACGGGCTCGACGATTTTGATCCCCGCGGCACAGGAAATAAGCGGCACCTTGTAACGTTCCACAAAAGGAATGACTGCCAGGGTGGTTCCCGTGCGACTGGGGCCGATGATGGTCAAAACCTTATCCTGGACGATTAGTTTGGTTACTTTTTTGACGGCGTTTGTTTCTTCACCTTCGGTATCGTAAATTACAACCTCGATGGGATGGCCATTTATGCCACCGGCCTTGTTTATCTCCTCAACCAGCATTACCAGGGTATTTCTTTCCGGTTCCCCGATAAAAGAAGTTGGCCCCGTAATAGAAAAAAGGGCCCCGATCTTGTAAGGCTTGGCTGCCCACACCGCAGAACTTACCAGCAGAAAGATCCCTATCATGCCGATCAAAAACCACCTTTTCATGAAAACCCTCCTCTTTTTAAATTTTGCCTGATAATAGCGGAGAAAAAAAATCTTTGTCAAAGTCTAAAACTATGCACTATCTTGTAGGTAAATTTCGAAACCAAGGAGTGTCTTATGGGATATCCAAAAACCTACGAAAGAATAAAAGCCAGGTTTCCACACGTGGTTTCAAGGCTTGAAGCCTTGGGAGAAGCCTTAAGAGAAGAGGTGAGTTTTAACCGCCGGGAGGCAGAGCTTCTCAAATTAGCAGCTGCCGCCTCCTCTTCCCTAGAAGGTGGCGTCCATTCTCACGCCAGAAGGGCCCTGGCTGCTGGAGCGGCCCCGGAAGAGATTGAAGAAGCCGTCATTCTTCTGGTCAACCAGGTAGGCTTTTCGCGCACCGCAGCCGCCCTTACCTGGATTTGGGATGTGCTTTCTAAGGCCCCTCAACCAGTCCAGGTGACTTTTCAGGGGGAGCCTCTTACCCTGCTGGGCTTACGCCCTGAGATTGGAGAGAAGGCCCCTGATTTCGTGGTTACGGATCACAATTTAACACCTACTCGCTTCTCCGATTTTCAAGGCCGTATCTGCATTTTGAATAGCGTGCCCTCTCTTGATACCGAAGTCTGTCAGCTCCAGACCAAACGTTTCAACGAAGAAGTGGCAAAATTAAAAGAAGTTGAAATACTTACTATCAGCCTGGATTTACCGTTTGCCCAGAAGCGTTTTTGTGAAGCTTACAAAATTGATCGCATTAAGGTTCTCTCGGATTACAGATATTTCTCATTTGCTTACGCCTTTGGTCTTCTAATCAAAGAGTGGAGACTTCTCGCTCGCTCCGTCTGGATAATAGATAAAGAAGGCTATATCCGTTATCGCCAGCTTGTCCATGAGATTACCGAAGAACCAGATTACGAAGCGGTGCTGGCAGAACTTGAAAAACTTCTTTGATCAGGAGGAACTATGGCTGGAAAAGAACTAAGAGCAGAAGAAGTTCGTCTCAGAGTTGATCCTCAGACTTTAGGGATTTCTTCCAGCGATGAACTGGAGGCCCTTGAAGAGCGGATTATCGCTCAGGAAAGGGCGATGCGGGCCCTGGATTTTGGTCTTAACTTCGAAGATCTTGATTTTCACATTTATGTAGCCGGGGAAGCCTCTTTAGGGACCAGCTATATCACCCGCTCTCTGGTAGAGCTTCAGGCAGTCGAAAGGAAGACCCCCTCTGACTGGTGTTATGTTTACAATTTTAAGGATCCCGACGCTCCTAAGGCCCTGGAACTTCCGCCGGGTAAGGGAAAAGAGCTCCAGAAAGATATGGCTGACCTGGTTGAAAGCCTGCGTCAACGCATCCCTGAAGCCTTTGAAAGCGAGAGCTATCTCACCCGTAAAGAAAACATTATTAAAGAGTTCAATATCAAACGTGCCAGAATCTTTGAGGAACTGGAGAAAAAGGTCCGGGCAGAAGGTTTCATCTTAAATGTTGAACCCATGGGAATGATGATTATTCCCGCCAAAGAAGATGGCACCCCGATGACGCCTCAGGATGTGGCAGCCCTGCCCGAAGAGCGAAAGGAAGAGCTTAAACGCAAAAGC
>JALSPN010000121.1 GCA_026985945.1 Thermodesulfobacteriales bacterium | reverse complement strand
TTTACGTAGAAGGGATCCGAAAAATTGAACCCCTTGATCTTTCTTTTGCCCGCGAACTGGGCCTGGTGACGAAGTTGCTCGCCATCTGCAAGGACACGGAGGAAGGGCTTGAAGTGCGGGTGCATCCCGCCCTCATTCCGGAAAATCACGTTCTCTCTTCGGTTCGGATGGCTTACAACGCTTTTTACATTAGGGGAGATGCCGTGGGTGACATCCTTCTTTACGGCCTCGGGGCGGGGCAGATGCCCACCGGAAGCGCCGTGGTAAGTGATATTATAGATCTGGCCCGTAATATCCTTTCAGGGGCCACTCTCAGGGTGCCTCCCCTTTCCTTTCAGATGAGTGATCTTCAGCGCCTGCCCTTAAAACCCATGAGCGAAGTGGTGACCCGCTATTATTTCCGGTTTTCCGCGGTGGATCGCCCGGGGGTGCTTTCTAAAATTGCGGGAATTCTTGGTGAAAACGAGATCAGTATCGCGGCGGTAATTCAAAAAGGAAGGGAAATCGGAGGCTCGGTCCCCATTGTCATGCTCACCCATGAAGCGCGGGAAAAAGCGGTTCAGAAGGCGCTTTCCGCCATTGACCGGCTTCCGGTGGTAACGGCACCCACCAAAATTTTGCGCATCGAAGAGGGATAATCTTTAGGTTTTTTTTTAGACTTCCGATATTAACAAAAGCAGCAGCTTTAAGGGTGCACGGATGAAGGTGGATAAAGGACGCTTCTTAATTCTTAAAGATGTAAAAGAAACCCTTGAGACGGAAACCCTCGGGGCCTGTGTGGCGCTGGCAGCCATAGATCGGGAAAATAAAATAGCCGGGCTCTGGGTCTTTGTGCTACCGGCTGAAAAGATTTTAAACCCCAAAGTAGGGGGAGTTTCAGAAACCTATTTTGCCGCCGAAGGAATAGACTCTTTTCTCAAGGCCCTTAAAGAAGAGGGGGCAGACCTTAAGAAAACAGATTTTTTTGCCGCCGGTGGAGCAAGGTTCCTTGAGGCCCCCACGGTTTTTGATCTTGGGGGGTTAAATATTTCTATGCTCCGGAAACTTTTGAAAGACCGGGGGCTAGCTCTTAAAGGAGAAGAGTGCGGTAAACCCTTCCCTTGCCGCATAATAGTTGACGTTTCCGAAGGCTTGGTAACCGTCAAAATTTCAGGAGAAGAGGAAAAGACGTGGTAAAGGTCCTGGAATACGTCTTCGAAGAACTTAATACTATTCCCAATTTCCCGGAAACGGCCTATCGGGCCCTCCGGATGCTGGAAGACGAAAATATTAACTTTGAAAAGCTTGCCAAAGTTATCCGCTACGATGCCACTATCACGGCCAATTTTTTGAAGCTGGTAAACTCCGCTTATATTGGTCTCCGGAGAAAGGTAGAATCCCTTTCGCAGGCCTTTGCTCTCTTGGGGCTCAACCAGATTCGATTTTTCCTGGTGGCAGCCTGTGCCGGTCAGTATTTAAATCGAGCCCTTCACGGATACGGGCTTTCTCCTTACGAGGTATGGCTACATTCACTGGGAAGCGGAGTGTTTGCGGAACTCATCGCCGAAAAAACCAAGGCCTCCCATCCAGATCATATTTTCACCGCCGCCCTTTTGCACGACATCGGCAAACTGGTCCTGGATCTCTTTGTGGGTGGGGAGCTTGAAGTGATTCGGGAACTTGTCAAAGACGAAGGGCTTACCTTCATGGAAGCCGAAATCATGGTCCTCGGCACAGATCATGCCATTGTAGGGGCGGAACTTTTAAGGCGCTGGGGCTTTCCTCAGGAGATCATCTTCGCCGTAAGGGCCCATCATGACGAAGATTGGATGGTTCAAAACCAGACAGCTGCCATCGTAGCTATTTCCAATATGCTAACCAATCTCCTGGGGATAGGGATGGGAGCTGACGGTCTTTCTTATCGCGTCCCAGCCAAACTACTCAAAGTAGCTGGCCTTAAAGACCGCGAACTCTTCAGCATCATCACCGAAGGCTTCAAACGTTACCAAAGCCTCAAAGAAAATCTCTTGGTGGAAAAAGTCTAATTTTTCCCGAATTTTTTGTAAATTTTTCCCAAAAAAATATTGAACTTTCGCAAAATATCTTTAACCCCTGTCAACGGCCAAAAATTTTGACCCACCTACGGCCAATAAAATTGACCCACCCGGGCCGCGGTTTAACGTCCTAGCTTCTCCCTCAAACGGTAGCTCCACCCCCTAACATGAAAATGTGCGAGTGATGAATCAGACGGTCCACTATTGGCACCGCTACGGCCTCGTCCCCGAAAAATTCGGTTCTTCGACATTTTGTGTGGAATTTAGAATAAAGACTGGAGGGCCGGAAGGTGGCCTCAACTTTCGGGTTCTTCCCCCTCACCCCCCCTTGCAGGGAGGGGGAAATCAGATTTCCTCCCCCTCGCAGGGGGAGGGCTAGGGTGGGGGTGAGGCTCAACACTCTGCCCGACCTCCAGCCATCCCCTAACTCCTTCTTGCAAGGGAAATTTAAGGTTATATCCTAAAATCCACATGAAACGTCGAAGAACCAGGATTTCTTGCCGCCTTGACCAAACGGGCGTCAATAATCTTTCCTGTTTTGAGCTCAAAGCCCTTTTTAGCAAGCTGATGCTTGAGCTCGTTAAAACATCCGCGGTAAAGGTTCATGGATTTGAGGTTGGAATGGAAACGGGAGATGGTAGAGTAATTAGGGACAGGATCGACAGCGGAGATGCCTAGGAAGCTACGGTAGAAGAGATTACCTTTGAGCATAAGTTCCATTTCGGGATCAGAATGGCGGAAGTTTCTGGATGACGAGGATTTTTGAGCATAAGGACGGGTTGTAGGCCTTGCGTCCTATCGATGAGTTTATTAATGCGATAGGGTATATCTTCAGGGAAATTTTGATAGATGAGATGTTCGCCGATAGTGATAGGAGAATTACTTTTTTAAACACAAGCCAAACTTCTATGGTTTTTCTTGAGTAATATCATGAGAAATATTATGAATAAAATAATTTTGCAAAGGTCTCTAAATGTGTGGAATTAATGGAATAATTAGATTTAATCTAAAAGTTGATAATGAAGAAATTTTATCTATGAACAAAGCTATCAAACACAGAGGCCCTGATGATGAAGGA
>JALSPN010000120.1 GCA_026985945.1 Thermodesulfobacteriales bacterium | reverse complement strand
TTTCCGGAATGAGGGCGGGATGCACCCGCACTTCAAGCCCTTCCTCCGTGTCCTTGCAGATGGCGAGCAACTTCGTCACCAGGCCCAGTTCGCGGGCAAAAGAAAGATCAAGGGGTTCAATTTTTCTTATCCCCTCTACGTAAATATCTTCCAGCCGGATTTCGGTCCCGTATGCCAGGGTGGTAAGAAGGGCCAGTTTGTGAGCGGCGTCAATACCATCAATGTCAAGGCCTGGGTCGGCCTCGGCAAAGCCTGCCTCCTGGGCCTCCCGTAACACTTCCTGAAATCCGAGGCCCTCTTCGGTCATACGGGTGAGAATGTAGTTACAGGTGCCGTTTACGATTCCGGTAAGAGACTTGATGCGGTTTCCGGCAAGGCTCTCTTTAAGGGTCTTGATAATGGGGACGCCCCCACCTACCGCGGCTTCAAAGGCGATGTCAACCCTTTTTTCTCGGGCAGCCTTAAAGAGCTCCCCTCCGAACTCCGCCAAAACGGCCTTGTTGGCGGTCACCACGTGCTTGCCGGCTTCAATCGCCTTGAGGATAAAAGTTCGAGCCGGCTCCAGGCCACCGATAAGTTCTACCACGATCTGGATCTCTGGATCCCGAAAAATGTTTTCAGGATCGGTGGTAAGGAGGCTTTCCGGCACCTCTACCAGACGAGGAAGTTTTGGGTCCCTTACGGCAATTTTTTTGACTATTAAGGGGCAGCCCAGTCTCTTGCGGATGAGCTTCTGATTTTCAAAGAGGATTTTTACCGTTCCCGAACCAACAGTTCCCAGGCCAAGGATGCCAATATGGATGGACATTTTTCCCTCCTAGGCTATTTCTGAAAGTTTGAGGCGTTCCCGCCAGCGTTCCAAAAGTATCTCTTTAAGCAGGGGGTGTTTTTTGAGCTCTGGATCTTCTTCCAGAAGGGCAAAGGCTTCTTCCCGGGCTACGGCCAGCATATCATAGTCCCGCACGAGATCGGCTCGCCTGAAGGATAGATAGCCCGACTGTTTGGTACCAAGGAGCTCCCCCGGCCCTCTTATCTTCATGTCCTCTTCGGCAATACGAAAGCCGTCATTCGTCTCACAGAGGACCTTAAGCCTTCGCCAGGCCTCAGTCCCCGGGCGTAGCCTGTGGGCGATCAGGAAGCAGAAGGATTCCTTATCACTTCGCCCCACCCGCCCTCTCAACTGGTGAAGCTGGGAAAGGCCAAATCTTTCGGCGTGTTCAATCACCATCACCGTGGCTTCCGGCACATCCACCCCTACTTCCACCACCGTGGTGGCTACCAGGATCTGGCAACTGCCTTCCTTAAAGGCCCGCATCTGGGCCTCTTTCTCCGCAGGTTTCATCTTTCCGTGAAGAAGCCCCACTTTGAACTCCGGAAAAACCCTTTGCTGAAGCTCTTCTGCCATGGTGGTGGCCGCCAGGAGATCCATTTTTTCCGATTCCTCTACCAGGGGAAAGATCACGTAGGCCCGGTTTCCTTTCCGAAGCTCTTCTTTCACCAGGGTGTAAACCTTTTTTCTCTCCTTATCGGTAAAGAGATAGGTTCTGACAGGTTTTCGCCCCGCTGGAAGTTCATCAATAAGGGAGACGTCAAGGTCTCCATAGACCGTCATGGCCAGGGTGCGAGGGATGGGGGTGGCGGTCATGACGAGGGTGTCGGGCTCAAGCCCCCGGGCCTTCTCACGCAGAGCCGCCCGTTGCAGGACCCCGAAACGGTGTTGTTCATCAATGATCACCAGGCCCAGTTTTTTGAATTCCACACCTTCCTGGAAAAGGGCATGGGTACCCACCACAAAGTGGATGTGGCCGGCCTGTAACCCTTCCAGCACGGTCCTTTTTTCTCGGGCCGGGCGGCCTCCGGTAAGAAGGGCGATTTCCACCCCGATTAAACCGGCGTATTTTTTGAAGTTGAGATAATGCTGCTCGGCCAGGATCTCAGTGGGCGCCATAAGGGCCACCTGGTAGCCGTTTTCGATGGCAATAAGAGCCGCTAGAAAGGCCACCACCGTTTTCCCACACCCCACATCCCCCTGCAGGAGACGGTTCATGGGATAAGGGCGCGCCAGATCCCTTTTGATCTCTTCAAAGGCCCGCTTCTGGGCCTGGGTAAGTTTGAAAGGAAGACCGGCCAGGAATTTTTCTACCCTCCTGCTTTCGGTCTGAAAACTTATTCCGGGGGTGCAGGAAGTTTTTGACTTTCTGAAGGCCAGGGCCAGCTCCAGGTAGAAAAATTCGTCAAAGGCAAGGCTCTTGTGAAAGACACTCCGTTCCGCATTAAGGGCGGCAAGGTCATCGTCCTTTTCAGGGAAATGGACCCTTTTGATGGCCAGGGCAAGAGGGACAAGCCTCCTCTTTTTCAGGATACGGGCCGGGATGGCGCTTATCAATTTGTCTGCATATTCCTCTACCGCCCGGGCCACGATCTTGCGCAGTTGCTTCTGCGAAAGCCCTTCTATAGCAGGGTAAACCGGAAGGATTCTTCCCAGGTGAAGAGAAAGTGTTTCTTCTTCCGGAAAAGTAACCTCCGGATGAATGATTTCTTTACGCCCCCCGAAAGTGGTAATTTCTCCGGCAAGAATTAGCTCTTTTCCGGGCTTGAGGCGTTCTCTCATGGCCTTTTCCTGGAAATGGAACCACTTGGCGGCCAGAAGGCCGGTCCCATCGCTGATAACCACTTCGTAAACCTTACGTCTTTTGAATTTTACCGGCCCGGAAAGGATGATCTCACCCTTAACAAGGGCGTGTTCTCCCACCCTGAGGCCCCGGATTTCTCGCAGACGGCGACGGTCTTCGTAGCTTCTGGGGAGAAAAAAGAGAAGATCCTCTACGGTTTTGATCTCGCGGGTGGCCAGCCTGGCCGCTACTCTGGGGCCCACCCCTTTGAGATACTGGACCGGCTTTTCGAGTTCTTTCCGGAGGCGATGATATTCGGAAATTTCGATCTCAGGATCTTCAAAAGCCGGAAGTTCTGGCTCCTGGTGGGTATTTTCTTCGATAAGTTGCAGAATTTCCCGGAGACGGGCTTTTTTTTCCTCAAGTGGAAGTTTATCAAGGCCTCTGATCTTTTCTTCGAGGATCTCTTTTAAGTCTTCAGGAATCTCAGCTGAGATCTCCTTAAGGGCCTTTTTGAGGCTTTCTTCAAGCCCTCTTATTTTTGCCAGGTTGGCAAAATCTCGACGACTGGCAAAACGAAGCGGTCTTAAAATAGGCTCCCATCTCACAGGAGGAATTTTGCTCTCCATCCCTTTGGGTTATGGCAGGCAAAAGAGAATGTGTCAACGGAGGCGAAGCCCGCCTCCGTTGTTTTTAGATCCCGGTAGGGAATTTGGGGAAATGCCTAAGTTCTTCTAAGGCTTCTTTGATCTTTTCTTCAGGATACTCGTAATCTTCCAGTTCTCCGGCCAGGTAAGAATCGTAAGCAGCCAGGTCAAAATGGCCGTGGCCACTAAAGTTAAAGACAATGACCTTTTCTTCACCTGTCTCTTTGCATTTAAGGGCCTCGTCGATAGCAGCCCGGATGGCGTGGCTGGTCTCAGGGGCAGGGATAATACCTTCGGTGCGGGCAAAAAGAAGAGCGGCCTCAAAGCAGGGATTTTGGGGATAAGCCCGGGGCTTGATCACACCTTCTTTGACCAGCTGGCACACGAGCGGGGCATCACCGTGGTATCTTAGCCCGCCAGCATGGATGGCCGGAGGCTCAAAAGAATGCCCCAGGGTGTGCATGAGGAGAAGTGGGGTGAGCCCGGCGGTATCTCCGTAATCGTAAGTATAGATGCCTTTGGTAAGGGTAGGGCAGCTTGCCGGTTCCACCGCAATGACTTCCGCCTCAAGCTTTCCTTCCAGGATGTCCCCGATGAAGGGAAAGGCAAAACCGGCGAAATTGCTCCCTCCCCCCACGCAGCCGATCAGAAGGTCGGGCTTTTCTTCAACCAGGGCCAGCTGTTTCTGGGCCTCAAGCCCGATTACCGTCTGGTGAAGAAGGACATGGTTTAAAACGCTTCCCAGGGAATAGTTGGTATCCTCGTGGGTGGCAGCATCCTCCACGGCTTCAGAGATGGCTATCCCCAGGCTTCCGGTAGAATCCGGGTTCTGGGCCAGGATGCGGCGCCCGGCTTCCGTGCGATCGGTGGGGGAAGGGAAGACCTCTGCCCCCCAGATGTGCATAAGACTTTTGCGAAAGGGTTTTTGTTCAAAGGAGACCTTAACCATATAGACCGTGCATTCCAGGCCGAAAAGCCTGCAGGCAAAAGAAAGGGCGCTTCCCCACTGGCCGGCTCCGGTTTCGGTGGCCAGTCTTTTGATTCCGGCCACTTTGTTGTAATAGGCCTGGGCCACGGCGGTATTCGGTTTGTGGCTGCCAGGGGGGCTCACACTCTCGTTTTTGAAGTAGATGCGGGCCGGGGTGCCCAGGGCCTTTTCCAGATTACGGGCCCGCTGGAGGGGGGTAGGGCGCCAGAGACGGTAAATTTCTCTTACCTCTGCGGGAATCTCGATCCAGGGCTCAGGGCTCATCTCCTGTTCGATGAGACTCTGCGGAAAGATCGGGGCCAGCTCCTCCGGTTTTACCGGCTCCCCGGTGCGAGGGTTTAGAGGGGGAGCTGGAGGCTTGGGAAGCCGCGGAATGATGTTATACCACGCCTCGGGAAGTTCCTTCTCTGAAAGGGTTATCTTGGTCTCCTCCATAGCTCGATCTCCTTAAACAGTTATTTTAAAAGACATAGCCTAACTTAAACCACACGTTTTGCCCTTCTGTCATTTCCCGAGCCCCAAACTCGAATTGGGCCCGGAGGGAAAGGAAAAGTTTTCCCTTCTGATACCAGATACCGGGGCCAATGGCCCAGACTAGGCCCTGATTGTCTTCAAGATCCTTAAGGGCGGCTTTAAGGGCCGGGGGGCCTGAAAAATCGTCGAAATCAAAATCGTCATTTTTGACCTGACGATAATAATATCCCGTAATTCCAAGCCTGAGATTCGGTCTTAAGGCGTAAGACACACACCAGTCAAAATGAAATTCCTGGCCCGGGGTGCGATCGATGGTAACTCCCATGGGGGTGGGGTAATCGTCCTGCTCGGTATTGAAATCATACATAAGCTTAAGGGAGGCAGCCAGTTGCGGGGTAAACATATAAGTGATGGCCAAAACCGGCTCAAAGGTCCAGAAATTTCGCCCCACACTTGCCAGGTTGTCGTCATCTTCATTTGAGAGGGGAATGTAAATATCGGCAATATCAAGGACCAGATGAAGCTTCCCCTGCATGAGATGCCAGGAAAGCAAGAAGGGAGAATAAATGAGATAAGGGACATCAAAGTCGTCATAATGTTTCTTGTGTTTGGGCCCTACCGGGGCCTTAAAATCCATATCAACGTTTACCGCCAGCAGAAAGAAGTGCTGGCCGTAAGTGCCCCCGAAAAGTTTCTTCTTGGTGAAATAAATAAACCGCAGGACTTCTGCCCAGACGGTTACATCGTCAAAGACGGCCATTTCGTCTCCGTCTGAGTCTTTGAGTTCGTCAGCGGTGTAAAAGTAGGCGTAATTAAGGACTGTAAGGCCAGGAGGCGGGGCTGCTCCTACGAGAAACCCTTCGGCCCCTAAAGGATAGGCCTTACCACCTCCGGCAAAAGCCACCTGAGAGAGAAAGACCAGAGAGAGAAAAAACGCTAAGAAGAGTTTCATTTACGCCTCCTTTCGGGTTTTTATCCTCTTAGCGGAAGGTTTTTAAAAGTGCAAGCTTAAACCACCATCTCCTGGTGATGTTCTAACAGTTGAAGGAGTTTGTAAGGTGAAGTAAGGCAGATCTCGGAGGCCTGGCAGCAATCCTTTATGAAATTACAGAAAGAGATGAACTCCCGCAGGAGATTGGTTTTCAATTTGTCTTTGCGGATAATAATGAGAAGTTGTCTGGTAATTTCAAGTTCCGGGATATGAAGGATTTTGAGCCAGCCGTTTTCTACTTCTCTACAAACCGTAAGGGCCGAAAGACAGCTAAGCCCCATGCCGGCTTCGACAGCCTTTTTGATGGCTTCCGTGTGTCCGAGCTCTAAAAAGACCTCAAAATTAGAGATGTATTTGGAGATGGTGTTTTTAAATATTTCGGCCGTGCCGGAGCCTTCCTCACGCATAATCCACCGGGCATCAACCAGATCATGAACAGAGAGTTCTTTTTTCTGGCACAAAGGATGCTGAGGATTGGCGATAATATTGAGTCGGTCGGTAAGCCATTCTTGGGATTCTATCTTGTTACTATGAACCAGACCCTCAATGAAACCGATGTCAAGAACACCTTCTTCTACCTGTTGTTCAATCTGTCTGCTATTGCCTACTACTAGATTGATATAGACCTTGGGATGTTCCCTGGTGAAGGCACTTACTACATAAGGCATGACATAATTTCCAATAGTAGAGCTGGCACCTACATGAAGGTGGCCCACCAGTTCCCCTTCCGGTTCGGAAAGCAAGAGCTCGATGTTGCGAACTTTGTTTACTATCTCTCGGGCATAAGGGAGCAAAAAGCGCCCCCTATCATTTAAAATCAATTTTTTGCCTTGCCGATCAAAAAGAGGACCGTTTAGGATGTTTTCCATCTCAGAAATGGCCATGCTTACCGCCGACTGGGTGAGATGAATCCTTTTGGCCGCACTAGTAACGTGGCCGGTTTCAGCCACAGCCAAAAA
This sequence comes from Thermodesulfobacteriales bacterium, assembly GCA_026985945.1. GTDB lineage: Bacteria > Desulfobacterota > Thermodesulfobacteria > Thermodesulfobacteriales > Thermodesulfatatoraceae > Thermodesulfatator. The sequence continues at coordinate 5,475 of JALSPN010000120.1, read as the reverse complement.
AATTTCAAGCTGTCTGAGGGTTAAAGCCAATTTTCCCACCCCCTTGCTCTGAAATAGCCTATTTTTGCTCTTATTTGCTTTTTAGGATAGCAGAATCTTTTTTAAAAAATCAATCAAAATTTTTGATAATATCTTGATCAATTTTTTTGAATGAAAATTGGAGAAAAAAGAGAGATTTGAATCCTGGCGGGAAATGTTTAACTTCCAGCTTAGACCGAGGTAGTTCTATTTTCGAGGTGGAATATGGCGGAGAAGGAATTAACGCAGGTTAAAGAGGCCGATTTGCCGGCAGAAACCGAAGAAAAAGAGGGGCACAAAAAGCTACCAGTTATTCCCTCTGATACGGTCTTGTTCCCGCACATGGTGATGCCTTTCATGATTCACGAACCGGGTCTTTTAAAGCTTATCGATGAAGCCCTTTCCACGGATCGAATGGTCGCGGTGGTGGCGGTAAAGGAACCTCAGGCAGAGGAAAAGGAACTTTTCGACGTGGGGACCGTGGCGGTCATTCTTAAGGCCACCCGGCTGGAGCCGGATCAGGTGCGGGTGGTGGTTCAGGGGATCTCGCGTGTGGAGCTTCTGGAGATCCTTTCCCGTGAGCCCTATCTGGTAGGGCGTGTTCAGGCCCTTGAGGATTATCTCACCCACGATATGGAGGTTGACGCCCTGGTAGCCAGTATAAGACAGCTTTTTGCCAGGTTCCTTGAATTTTCGCCCCAGCTGCCAAGTGAACTCAAAACGGTGGCCTTTAACATCGAAGAGCCCGGGGCCCTGGCCGATATGGTGGCGAGCCATCTCAATATTTCTCACGGGGAAAAGCAGGAAATTCTCGAAACGCTTGACATCAAAGAAAGGCTTAAGAAAATCCACCAGCTCCTGCTCAAACAGGTAGAAATCCTGGAACTGGGCCAGAAAATTCAGGCCGAGGTGCGGGGGCGGATGGAAAAGGCCCAAAGGGAATATTATCTGCGGGAACAGCTCAAGGTTATTCGCAAGGAGCTCGGGGAAGCCGAAGGTATTGAAGCCGAAGTTGAAGAATTAAGGGAAAAGCTTTCCAAGAAAAAACTCCCGGATTACGTGCGCCAGGAGGCGGAAAAGGAGCTCAACCGCCTGGCAAGGCTTCATCCCACGGCGGCAGAATATACGGTTATTCGCAATTATCTTGACTGGATCCTGGAACTTCCCTGGTGCGAGAGCACGGAAGACAGGCTTGATCTCAAAGAGGCCCAAAAGATCCTTGATGAAGACCATTACGATCTTGAGAAGGTAAAGAAGAGAATTCTTGAGTATTTAGCGGTGAGAAAGCTTAAACCCGACATGAAAGGGCCTATTCTTTGTTTTGTAGGGCCACCCGGGGTGGGTAAGACCTCACTTGGGAAATCTATTGCTAAGGCCCTGGGGCGTAAATTTTTGCGCATTTCTCTGGGAGGTGTGCGGGATGAAGCCGAGATTCGAGGGCATCGCCGCACTTATGTAGGGGCCATGCCCGGCCGTATCATTCAGGGGTTGCGTCGGGTGGGGGTCAATAATCCCGTTTTTATGCTTGATGAAATCGATAAGATCGGGGCTGATTTTCGCGGAGACCCAGCGGCAGCGCTGCTTGAAGTGCTTGACCCGGAACAAAATCAGAACTTCTCCGATCATTATCTGGAAATACCCTTTGATCTCTCCAGGATCATTTTTATCGCCACGGCCAACATGTTGGATACCATTCCGGGGCCACTACTTGACCGGATGGAAGTGATAGAGATCCCGGGCTACACGGAAGAAGACAAATTGCGCATTGCCAAATATTATCTTGTGCCACGCCAGCTTGAGGCCCACGGCCTTACCAGGGCCCGGCTCAAATTTACCGACAGGGCCCTTATGGAAATTATCCGGCATTACACCCGTGAGGCCGGGGTGCGGAATCTCGAAAGGGAAATCGGAGCAGTCTGCAGGGCAGTGGCCAGAGAATTTGCCGAGGGCCGGACCGAGCCGGTGAAAATCAGGGTAAAAGATATCGAAAAATTCCTCGGGCCCCCCAGGTATCTTCCTGAAACAGCCGAAAGGGTAAAAGTGCCCGGGGTGGCCATAGGTCTTGCCTGGACTCCGGTAGGTGGGGAGATCCTTTTTGTGGAGGCCACCAAGATGAAAGGCTCCGGGCGCCTCATTCTTACCGGAAAGCTTGGAGACGTGATGCGAGAGTCTGCCGAGGCGGCGCTCTCCTATGTGAGATCCCGCAGCAAGGATCTTGGAATCGAAGAAGATATTTTCCAAAAAATCGATATTCATGTGCACGTTCCCGCCGGGGCCGTGCCGAAGGATGGCCCCAGTGCCGGCATAGCCATCCTTTCGGCCCTGGTAAGCCTCCTTACCGAACGCACGGTGCGCCACGAAGTGGCTATGACCGGGGAGATCACCCTCAGGGGGGCGGTGCTTCCCGTGGGAGGCATCAAGGAAAAGGTCCTGGCAGCTAAAAGGGCGGGGCTTAAGGAGGTTATCCTTCCCAAATTGAACGAAAAAGACCTCCTTGACGTGCCCAAAGAAGCCCGGGAAAAACTTCACTTTCATTTTGTTTCCCGGGTAGAGGAGGCCCTGCCAATTGTTTTTGGGGTCAAAAGGCTTAAAGATCTCAGGGGGGCAAGGAAATGAAAGCTACCTGGTCGGGCTTTTTAAGGATTGGTCTGGTAACCATCCCCGTAAAACTTTACCCTGCGGTGGTAAAAAGGGCGATCTCCTTTCACATGATCCACAAGGATTGTGGAAGTCGGATCAAATATCTCAAGTATTGCCCCCGTTGCGATAAAGTCCTTCAGGACGAAGAGATTGTAAGGGCCTATTTCCTTGATAAGGATCATTATGTGGTCATCACCGATGAAGAACTGGCAAGCCTTAAACTCGCATCCACTGATACCATCGAAGTCAAATATTTTGTGGACGAAAGAGAGATTGCTCCCATCTACTATGCGGATGCCCATTATCTTTTGCCAGAAGGAAAGGGAGGCCAGGAGGCCTTTGCCATTTTTTACAAGGCCATGGAAGACAAAGGCCGGGCTGCCGTAGGCCAGGCCGTCATCAGGCAACGGGAATACCCCTTCCTTATCAAACCTTATCAGGGGAAATTTCTGGCCTCTACCCTTCATTACTACCAGGATGTAATCAGGGCTGAAGAGCTTGGAATTGAGATCAGAGAAGAGGGGCTTGATCCCCGCTACCTTGAACTTGCTGAAAGGCTAATCGATTCGCTAACAGAGCATTTCAGGCCTGAAGAACTGGTAGATCGTTATGCAGAGGCAGTTTTAAAGCTTGTGGAAGCCAAGGCCAGGGGTGAAAAGTTTGAACTTAAGGCGGCAGAGGAGAAAGCCAAGGTCATAAGCCTCATGGAAGCCCTTAAAGCAAGCCTTGAAAAGGCCGAAAAGAGAGAAGCGGCTTAAATGCTTCCGGAATTTATCAAACCCATGCTTGCCAAGCTCTCCCAGCCCTTTGATTCCCCGCGCTTTCTTTATGAAATCAAATGGGACGGGACGCGCTGTCTCTTTTTTATCGAAAACAAGAAGTTGCGGATGCAAAACCGGCGTCTGAACGACATCACCTATCGGTATCCCGAATTCTGGGATCTGCCCGAAAAACTCTCTCGGGACGGGGTCGTTTTTGACGGCGAAATCGTGGTCCTGAAAGATGGAAAACCCGTCTTTCGGCTCCTGCAGGAAAGAGAACACGTGAAAAGTCCTCTCAAGATAAAAATGCTTTCTCAGCAACTCCCGGCGACCTATTTTGTCTTTGATCTCCTTTATCTGGATGGAAAACCCCTCCTTAAGAAGCCCCTTCGGCAGCGAAAAGAACTTCTGCGGGAAATACTTCCTCAAAGCCCCTTTGTGGTGGAGTCGGAATATGTTCTGGAAAAGGGCGTGGCCTTTTACGAACGGGTAATTTCTCTGGGCTTTGAGGGAGCCATGGCCAAAGATCTTGAAAGCCCTTATCTAGCCGGGAAGAGAGTAGATTTCTGGCTCAAATTCAAGCCCCGCGGACGAAGGCGCTGTCTTATTGTAGGTTATCTCTTGCGACCGGATGGCACCTTAAAGAGCCTTCTGGTGGCTGAACCCACGGAAAAGGGTCTCATTTTCAGGGGTCGGGTGGCAAGTGGCCTTAATACCCATCTCGCCGAAGAACTTTTAAGTCGGCTCCAAAAGATCACTCTCCACCAGCGGCCTTCTGGTTTAAAGGGAAGCGGTTTCCCAAAAGGTGCCCTCTTTGTGCCACCGGAAATAGCCTGTGAGGTCTCTTTTCAGGAAATCACCAATCATGGCCAGTTCCGGGCCCCGGTTTTAGAAAAAGTCTTTCTTTAAAGGGCCACTAGTTCTAAGGCCTTTCCCCAGGCGAAAAGCCTCTCTTCCAGAATACAGACCACCCCCATAAGGCCCGGGATGTGTGGGAGAATTTTTTCCAGTTTTTTAAAGTCTCGGGCCTTCTTCACCTTATTGGCCAGAGCAGTAGCACAGGCATCGGCAAAGGCGGTATCGCGGGCCATCACACAGAGGGCATCTGCCCGTCCAAGGCTTAAGCTGTGCCCCACGGTGCCTGAAGAGGTGCAAACGCCACATGGCATAAATTTTTTTCGCACTTTAAGCCCCACTTTGCCGGAAAGAGGGGATCTCCCGGCCAAGACGGCTACGGTGGTATCCCTGTTTAAGGCGAGGAAGATGTCTCCTCCGTTTTCGACCACGATTTCGCGGCTTAAACCCTGGCTGAGGATCTTTTTCCCCACTTCTTCGGCAATGGCTCCGGCCACCGCGGCCATGGGCCCTACCCCGACGGCTTTTCCAGCTCGATACATTTTCCGCACCATGGCGGGAGCTTTGGGATCTTCAGGCAAGGGCTTAAGAGAATGAAGAAAGGCCGGATGACGCGTGATATAAGCTTCTAGAGCCTTCCGGAGCTTAACCAGGATTTCAAGGGCTTCCTGAGAAAGGTCTTTTTCTGCCAGAAGCAGGAGATCGGACTCCCGACAAACTACCCGAAAGGGCTTTAGGCCCTTCCCCTTTATTTGAGTGCGGTAGCTTCGAAGCTCAAAATTCATGTTAGCAACCAGGCCTTTTTGGGGCTAAAATACACTTCCAGAGCCCAAAAGAGAAGAGAGGTGATTTCGACTTGATCTTTCGTGCGAAATAGCTGAGGGCCGGGGTGGGGCGGAGTGGAGCTCTTCACCCTGCCCGACCTTCACCCACCCCCTAACCCCCTCCCTCAAGGGAGGGGGATCCTCGTAGGGGGAGGCCGGGGTGGGGGTGTAAGTAAGCTTAACATTTTGCGACAGCTTCCACCCACCCCCTCTCCCTCCCTCAAAGGGAGGGGGAATTTAAAGGAGGTGGTTTTACTGGTTCGCATTGCAGACTTTGAAGTGGGTAGAGGAAGGCCCCTTTTGATCGCCGGACCCTGTGTGCTTGAGGATTTAGAGATAGCTTTTGAATGTGCCCGGGTCATGAAAGAGGCAGCGGA
>JALSPN010000119.1 GCA_026985945.1 Thermodesulfobacteriales bacterium | reverse complement strand
CCTTGAGCTTGAGGAGTTGACCCTGATCGATTTTTACGGTGGCGAAAGGGACCTTGCCGGGTCGCGGCTGGAAGTCCTTCATACCATGAGCCTGGTAGATGATCCCACCCGGATTTTCCGGGCTGCTCGCTACGCTACCCGTTTTAATCTCAAACCCACCAGAAACTTTGAAAGGGCCCTGGCCCTGGCCCGAAAGTTTAGAGCCCTCTCGCTCTTATCTCCCGCACGCCTTAAAAACGAATTGAAGCGCATCCTTATGGAGAAAGATCCCTGGGCCGTCTTTGGCTGGCTTTCGGAGGCGAGTCTTTTGGGAGATCTTGGGCTCGAAAGCAAAAATTTAGGCTCCCTTAAAGACCTTCTAAAAGACCCTTCCTATTCCGCCCTGAAAGATGAAGAAAAGCTTGAGGCGGTCCTCCTCGTCCTTACTCCACCTGAAGACCTGGCCCGTTTCGGTATTTCCCCTCAAAGGAGCAAGAACCTTCTTTCTTTTTTAAAGATCCTTGTATCCCGAAAAGATCTTTTACACCCGTCCCGGCCTTTAAGCGAAAAGGTCTTTTTTCTTGAAAAAGCCCCTCTCTCAGCCCTCCTGGCCTTTAAGGCCCTCTTTCCGGAATTCAGGAGGGAGATAGACCTTGCCCTTTCAGCCCGCAGGGCTCGCCCTCATCTGAATGGTGATGATCTTCTCCGTCTTGGAGTTTCTCCCGGGCCTTTGGTGGGAGAGATGCTAAAACGTTTGCGAGCCGCTAAAATTGATGGTCTCTTAAAGGATCGTGAAGATGAAATTTCTTTTTTGAAGAAGGAGTATCCGCATGTCTTTTCTTCCTGATTTGCACATCTTGATCGTGATGACGGTTCCCCTTCTGGCTGCGGTTACCATTCACGAGGTGGCACACGGGCTGGTGGCTTACCGTCTCGGAGACCCCACCCCTAAGTTAGCAGGCCGCCTCACCTTAAATCCCATCAAACACCTTGATTTTTTTGGCACCCTGGCTTTTGTGCTCACGCAGGCCATCGGCTGGGCGAAACCGGTCCCGGTTGATCCCCGCCATCTCAAATCTCCCCGACAGGACATGATGTGGATTGCTCTGGCAGGCCCTGCGGCCAATATCCTGCTTGCTGCCCTCTGCGGGCTGCTTCTACGCAATTTACACCTCTTTCTCTGGCCCCTTTCTTTTCTGGGGCATGAGGTAGTGCGCTTTTTCGGAAAACCCATCCTTTTGATGCTGGCTCTCGGGGTGCAATTAAACGTGGGCCTTGCCATCTTTAACCTGCTTCCCATTCCGCCCCTTGACGGGAGTAAAGTCCTTATGGGGCTACTTCCGAGAAAACTTGCCTGGCATTATTCACGCCTTGAGCCCTTCGGCTTTATCATTCTTTTGTTGCTCATCTTTACAGGGACCATTCAAAAAATTATACTCCCGGCGATCCTTAAACTTAGCTACTTTTTACGGGGAGGCCTGCTGTGACCAAGAAGCGAGTTTTGAGTGGCATGCGCCCTACCGGGCCCCTTCACCTGGGGCACCTTCACGGGGTCCTTAAAAATTGGCTTAAACTCCAGGAAGAATACCAGTGCTTTTATTTTGTGGCTGATTGGCACGCCCTTACTACGGAATACGAAAACCCCAAAAATATTCCGGCCTTTTCCCGGGAGCTTCTCCTGGAATGGCTGGCCGTGGGGCTTGATCCCGAACGTTCAGTCCTTTTCACCCAGAGTGCCATCAAGGAACACGCCGAACTCTATCTCCTCTTTGCCATGTTCACCCCGGTTTCCTGGCTGGAGCGTAATCCCACCTATAAAGACATGATACGAGAATTGAAACAAAAAGACCTCGCTACTTACGGCTTCCTGGGGTATCCGGTGCTTCAGGCGGCAGACATCCTCATCTACAAGGCGCAAAAAGTTCCGGTGGGAGTGGACCAGCTCCCACACCTTGAGCTTACCCGTGAGATTGCTCGTCGCTTCAATTATCTCTACGGTGAAACTTTCCCCCTTCCAGAGCCTCTTCTGGGAGAAGTGCCCAAAATTCCGGGCACAGACGGCCGGAAAATGAGCAAAAGTTTCGGAAATGCCATTTTTCTGAACGACGACGAAAACACCGTGCGGCAGAAGATCCAGGCCATGGTAACGGATGTGAAGCGTCCCCGAAAAAGTGACCCCGGAGACCCTGAAAATCGCTGTGTGGCCTTTCAGCTCATAAAACTCTATTCTTCTGAAGAAGAAATCGAAGAAATTGTTACGGCCTGCAAAGCGGCAGAACTGGGCTGTGTGGCCTGCAAAAAGAGGCTGGCAGAAAAGGTGGTAGAAGGTCTCAAGCCGCTCTGGGAAAGGCGGCGGGAGCTTGAGGAAAAACCCCGCCTTTTTGAAGAAATTATGGCCGCCGGAAACGAAAAAGCAAGAAACTTCGCCCGCCAGACCCTGGAGGAGGCCAAGGAGGCCCTCTTCGGAACTAGGTGGTATTAAGCCCCAGGGTCTTGCGGAGCTCCTCGGGTGTCATTCTGGAAATTACGGTGTGAAAGCGCTTTTTCTTCTGCCCGCGGGCCTTGAAGAGATCTAAGATCTTGCGGGTCAGGGAAAGGGCCTCTTCGGTGGTGTGCACTTTGGTGAGGAAGAGCCCTTCTTTGGGGCGGTATCCTCCTTTCCCTCCTATATACACTTTGAAACCATCTCGCACTCCCACAAAGCCCAGGTCAAGAACGTTGGCCCAGGAACAGCAGGCCGGGCAACCCGAAACGCCGATCTTGAACTTGTGCGGTAGTTCCTCTTCCGGAAAGGCTTCATAAATGGCCTGCGCCAGAGGAAAGGTCTCCTGAAGAGCCAGCTTACAGTAAGGAAGCCCTACACAGGTGCGCGGCTGAAGACTCCGGCCGGATTTCCTGATCCGGGCCCCGCAAGCCTCCAGTGCCTGAAGGGCTTGTCGGGCCTTGTTCTCTGAAAGCCCGAGGATCATTATCTTCTGGGCCGTAGTTGGGTGGACGAAAGCCCCTTCTTCGGCAAGTTTTGTAAGGACCCGGAGAATGGAAGCCGAGATCTTACCTTCAGGAAGCTCAATACTGATGGCAAAGGAGCCATCCTTTTGTGGAATAAGCCCTGGTATCATGAACACCTCCTGGCCAGAAGTTCTAGAATAATATGTCGGTTCTGGTTTAACTTGACAAGATTGCTCAAAATCTTTTAGTAATTGTAAAAGAAATGCAACTATCGTTTTACTCAGGAGCTTTAAATGCCCAAAACCAACGCAAAAACAAAGGAGACGGAACATTTACCGGAGATCGAGATTTTCAAGGAATATATCCGGCGCAAGGGCCTGCGTTTCACCCCGGAAAGAGAGATTATCGTGCGAGAGATCTTTGAAATTCACGATCATTTCGACGTGGACGAGCTCTATCTCCGCCTCCGCAACAAGGGTAAAAAGCTCTCCAAGGCCTCCATCTATCGCACTCTCCCCCTTCTTATCGACTGCGGTCTTATCCAGGAGGTCTATCACGAAGATGGCCACATGCATTACGAACACGTTTACGGCCACGAACCCCATGCCCACGTGCGCTGTCTTGAATGCCGTAAAGTAGAGGAGTTTACTGACCACCGGATCAAAGAAATCGAAGAGCACATCACCAAGGAATTTGGCTACCGGCTTACCGGCCTGCGTTTTGAGCTCCTCGGATATTGCCCTGATTGTCTCAAAAAACAATATCGTCCTTAGGAGGAAGGCGGTGGAGCTCAGGCTTGAAGATCTCCGAACCGGAGAAGAGGGTAAAATTTTGAAGATCCTTGGCAATGGTCCCTTTCGGATCCGGCTCATGGAGATGGGATTTGTGCCGGGTGCCAGGATAAGGGTTGTGCGTTACGCCCCGCTTAAAGATCCGGTGGAATACGAGGTCAAGGGCTACCACGTAAGCCTTCGCCACGAGGAGGCGGCCAAAATCCTGGTGGAAAAGCTTTAATTTTTCTTTGAGAGCTGGGCAGCCACAATTTCGCGGGCCTTTTTCAAGGCTTCCTTTAGCCCTTCCACCCTGGGTCCGCCACCCTGGGCCATCTCCGGGCGGCCTCCCCCCCGGCCACCAACAAGAGGGGCAAGTTCCTGGATGATCTTTCCGGCGTGCAGCTTGCTGGCAAGATCTCTGGTAACCATAGCCAGAAGTTGGGCCTTGCCGTCAGCCGCTGTAGCCAGAATCACGACCCCAGAGCCCAGACGATCCCGCAGGAAATCTCCCATTTCACGGAGGGTTTTGGCATCTTTGGCTTCCACCCGGGCTGCCAGGACTTTAACTCCGTTTATCTCTTCTGCCTTCTCAAGGAGGCCTTCCAGACCCCCGCGGGTCAGCTGTCTTCTCAGGCTTTCTACCTCTTGCTGAAGTTCTTTGACCTGTTTGAGCACGCCTTCCAGGCGTTTCTCAAATTCGGCCGGAGACGCCTTAAGCCTGGCAGCCAGACGCCATCTTTCCCTCTCAAGCTCGTGGACAAAATTGACCGCAGCCTCACCAGCCACGGCCTCCACACGCCGCACCCCGGCGGAAACGCTGCTTTCGGAAATAATTTTAAAGTAGCCGATCTCTCCGGTACGCCGCACGTGAGTCCCCCCGCAAAGCTCCATAGAGAAACCACCTATTCGGATGACCCGCACCATATCGCCGTATTTTTCGCCAAAAAGGGCCATGGCCCCCTGATCTACCGCTTCTTTGTAAGGCATGATCCTGTCTTCAACCGGAAGATCATCCCGAATGCGAGCGTTAACAAGGTCCTCAATGGCAAAGATTTCTTCTATTTTTAAGGGCTCAAAATGCGTGAAATCAAAGCGCAGCCGGTCCGGTGCTACGAGAGAGCCGGCCTGGTGGACATGATCCCCAAGAAGGCGCCTTAAAGCGGCATGTAGGAGATGGGTGGCGGTGTGATGCCTGGCTATCGCAGCCCGTCTGGAGGAGAAGACGGAAAGTTTTACGGTCTCGCCCTTTTTCAAGAGGCCCTTTTTGACGCGAAGCTTGTGGATAAAAAGATCTCCTAAGCGGTAAGTGTCGGTGACCTCAGCCTGGCCGGTATCAGAGATAACAAGCCCCGTATCCCCTACCTGGCCCCCGGCCTCTCCGTAAAAAGGTGTCTTTGAAAAAACCGCTTCCACCTCTTCTCCTTCTCCAGCTTCAGAAATCTCTTCTCCCTTCTTGACCAGGGCCAGTATTTCGGCCTCCGCTTCGGTGGTTTCGTAGCCGACGAAGTTCTTACCGAGCCCGGCTTCAAGAAGGTGTCTGAAGACTTCTGGAGCCTTGGCCAGTTCTCCCTTCCAGTGTTTGCGGCTCCTTTCCCTCTGTTTTTGCATTTCCCGCTCAAAACCCGCTATATCAAGCGAAAAACCCCTTTCAAGAGCCACATCCCGCACGATGTCATAGGGAAAGCCGTAAGTGTCGTAGAGTTTAAAGATAAATTCCCCCGGGATGACCTTCTCTCCGCGTGAAGAAAGCTTTTGAAGCTCATCTTCAAGAAGAGCAAGCCCCCTTTCAAGGGTTTCCCGGAAGCGTTCTTCTTCAAGAATCAAAATTTTTTCAATGGTTTGCCTGGCCCGAAGAAGTTCAGGGTAGGTATCCCCCATTTCATCTACCACTACCAGGGCCGTTTCATAGAGAAAGGGTTTTTCAAGGCCGAGCACCCGACCGAAGCGGATGGCCCGCCTGATGATACGCCGCAATACGTAACCCCGCCCTTCGTTTGAAGGCAGGACACCGTCAGCAATAAGAAAGGCCGAGGCCCGAGAATGATCGGCAATGACCCGGAAGGCCACATCCTCTCTGGGATTTTCCCCGTAATGAAGACCTGTCAGGTCGGAAATTTTGGCCATAAGCCCGGCAAAGAGATCACAATCAAAGTTGGTTCGAACTCCCTGTAAGGTGGCGGTGATGCGTTCAAGCCCCATCCCGGTATCGATACAGGGGCGCGGAAGCGGACTGAGACGGCCATTTTCATCCCGCTCATATTGCATGAAGACCAGGTTCCAGAGCTCTAAAAAGCGGTCACAATCACAGCCCACCCGGCAATCAGGGCGTTTACAGCCTACCTCCGGGCCCTGATCAAAGATAATTTCCGAGCAGGGCCCACAGGGGCCCGTATCACCCATGGCCCAGAAGTTATCGGCCTCTCCCAGACGCACGATTCTGTCTTCCGGAAGCCCTGCGATTTCCTTCCAGAGGAGGGCGGCTTCGTCGTCATCCTTATAGATCGTCACGTAAAGACGTTCCACAGGAAGCTCAAGTTCTTTGGTGAGAAACTCCCAGGCGAGAGCAATAGCTTCCCGTTTAAAGTAATCTCCAAAAGAGAAGTTTCCGAGCATTTCAAAAAAGGTGTGGTGCCTGGCGGTATAGCCTACATTTTCAAGATCGTTGTGCTTGCCACCAGCCCGGACACATTTCTGGCAGGAAGCGGCCCGCTTGTAAGGGCGCTCCTCCTGGCCGAGAAAGACCTTTTTGAACTGCACCATACCGGCGTTGGTAAAAAGGAGGGTTGGGTCATCGGCTGGCATAAGAGGCGAGCTTGGCACTATCTCGTGCCCGTGACGGGCGAAGTAATCCAGAAACAGTTTGCGGACTTCCTTTCCCTTAAGATAACGCACCTTCTCCTCCTTCCATTTGTTAGGATGCATTCTACCAAAGAGTTTTAGGGAGGCTAGGCCTTCTCAAGGAGCAATTTTTTCACTTCTTCCCAGGTGGCCTTTTCGGAAAAGCCAGGGCAGGTGCGACGGATGATTTCAAAGCTTTCCGGGTCCTTGAGGATGCTTGGGTGAAGCGGCCATTGACGGCAGGGCTGGGGCTTTACCGGATGGATCCGGCAAAGGCTTTTTTCTTCGTCGTAGAAGATGCAGTGACCATTTTGGGTTTTCATTTCCACGCGTTTTCCGCGTTTGACCGTATAGGTAGATAGAAAATCCTCAAGAGTTAGCCCCAGAAAAGAGGCTATCTGATGCTGTTCTTCAGAAGAGAGGGAAACGGTGCTCTCCCCCTGACAACAAAATCCACAACGCTTGCACTCAAAAACCCTCTCCGCCATAAAATTCTTAATAGCATCCTTTCCCACTTGGGAAAAGTTGAACCGCCTCAGGTTTTCTAAAGACTCTATTTTGTGAGTCCCGCAACCATGAAAAAACTCTGATCCTGATAACACCTTCTACTTCGCTAACCGAAAAGTAGGCTAAGGAACGGTAGCCCTTTTTAGTGTTTTTTGGCCTCTTTTAAAGAGCTGTTGAGATAGAGGGGGGGTGGTTCAGCCTTAAGGGGCCTTTCTCCGTCAAGGTTAAAGAGCCTTCGCGTAAGGTCTATAATCTGCTGCCCGTCTTTGTGATACCGGTTTTTGAGATAAATAATGGGGTCGTGAAGGAGCTTGTTCACCAAGGATCTGGTAAGGATCTCAAGGGCTTCCTGATCTTCGGGAGGGAGTTTGGTTTTGAGGTGGGAGAGGGTTTTTTCAAGCTCTCGCCGGCGGATCTCTTCGGCCTTCTTCCTCAGGGCCACGATGGTGGGATACACCTCGAGCTGTTCCAGCCAGTTTTTGAATTTGAGGACTTCTTCTTCGATAATTCTTTCGGCTCGCAGGGCCTCTTTTTTGCGAAAGGAAAGGTTTTCTTCTACCACGGCTTTAAGGTCGTCAATGTCATAAACAAAGACGTTTTCGATTTCATTGGGAAATTTCCGGTTAATTTCGCTCCTCTTTACTTCCGTGGTATTTTTTCACCAGATCACCTCCTGGTAAAAGAGGTTAAGGTGCGTTTTGACGTTATCACCATTTTCCCGGAATATTTTGAAAGCCCTCTAAAAGTAGGGGCCCTCAAAAAGGCCCAGGATAAAGGGCTTATCGAGATAAATCTTATAAATTTGCGCGATTTTGCCCTTGACAAACACAAAATGGTAGATGACCGCCCCTTTGGCGGCGGAGAGGGCATGGTCTTCAAGCCCGAGCCCCTTTACCGGGCCATTTCCAACCTAAAGAAAGAGGGAAAACCTTATGTGATTTATCTCTCCCCCCAGGGGCGGCTCCTCAACCAAGAAGTAGTCAAGGAACTTTTTTCTAAAGGGCATCTGGTCCTCATCTGTGGCCGTTACGAAGGAATTGATGAACGTATCCGCAGGTATTTCATTGATGACGAAATTTCCATCGGGGATTACGTGGTTTTCGGTGGAGAGGTGGCGGCTTTAGTTGTGATTGAGGCCGTCTCACGTCTGGTCCCGGGAGTGGTGGGAAAGAAAGATTCGGTAGAGAAGGAGACTTTCAGCCAGGGGCTTCTCAAATATCCACAATATACGCGCCCGCGAGATTTTTTGGGTTACAAGGTTCCGGAAGTATTACTTTCCGGGGATCACGCCGCGATTGAAAAATGGCGTCGAGAAAAGTCTCTCGAAATCACCTTCAAGAGGCGGCCAGATCTCCTGAAAAAGGCCCCCTTGACCCCGGAAGACAAGGCCTTCTTAAAAAAATTGGGCTGGCAGGAAGAAGATGCCTGAACCCTGCGTTTACGTGGCCTTAATCCATTATCCGGTCTTAAACAAAGAAGGGCGCCTTATCGCCTCCTCCATCACCAATCTCGATCTCCATGACATTTCTCGCCTCTGTCGCACTTACGGCGTAAAGCGCTATTTTGTAGTCCAGCCCCTTCGTGAACAGAGAGAGCTTGCCCAAGAACTAATTGCCTATTGGCAAACAGAAACTGGCAGGGTATATAACCCTGATCGGCAGGAGGCATTAAAACTTTTGCAAATAGTTCCAAGTCTTGAAGTTTGTTTGAAAGAAATCATCAAACAGGATGAAGAACCAATCATGGTGGCCACTGATGCCCGCAAGGAATTTGCCAATCTCTCCTATGCGGAAGGAAGGAAACTTTTCCTTTCCGGAAAACCGGTCCTTTTACTTCTGGGGACCGCCTGGGGGTTGGCTCCCAAACTGCTTGCCCGGTGTGAATATGTCCTGGAACCTATTTACGGAAGGGCTGAAGACGGATACAATCATCTTTCCGTTCGCACGGCAGCTGCTATTATTTTAGATCGCCTGCTGGGTGAACCCTGGTGGAAAAGTCTAAAGGAGGAAGATCATGCTTCCAGTAATTAGAGAGATCGAAAACGAATATCTTCGTAAGGATTTGCCGGATTTTCGCCCTGGAGACACGGTAAAGGTTTATTTCCGGATTGTCGAAGGAGAAGATAAGGAAAGGACGCAGGTTTTCCAGGGAGTGGTTATTAGAAAACGCGGTTCTGGAACCGGGGCTACTTTTACAGTCAGGAAAATATCTTACGGTATCGGAGTTGAAAGGACTTTTCCCCTCCATTCGCCCCGGTTAGAAAAGATAGAAGTCGTGAAAAAAGGAAAGGTTAGAAGGGCTCGGCTTTATTATCTGCGCGGCCGCACAGGTAAAGCCGCCCGGATCAAGGAGAGAAGGTAAGTTGTTCGGAGAGAAGAATCGCTGGCTGAAGGAAAAACAATTTCTCAAAAGTTATCGCTTTATTGCCGGGGTTGATGAAGTCGGCAGAGGGGCCCTTGCCGGGCCGGTGGTGGCCGCAGCGGTAATCCTGCCGCGGGAATTTGATCATCCGGATCTGGCGGATTCCAAGTGTCTTTCGCCCCAAAAACGGGAGAGACTTTTTGAAATTATCAAAAAAGAGGCTATTTCCTGGGCGGTAGCCCGGGTGGAAAACGAAATTATCGACCAGATAGGGATCCTTAAAGCCAGTCTCAGGGCCATGGCCGAGGCCCTGGAGGCCCTAAGCCCTCAGCCGCAGCTGGCCCTGATAGATGGCCGCTTTACCACCCCCTGGGCAGGGCTTCAGAAGGCCATCATTGATGGCGATGCCCTCTGCCGCTCCATTGCAGCCGCCTCTATCCTTGCCAAAGTCGTGCGGGATCACATCATGACAGAGGCCGCCCAAAAATTTCCCGAATACGCCTTTGAAAGGCATAAAGGTTACGCCACCAAACTTCACCTGGAAGCCCTTAAAACCTATGGCCCTTGCCCCCTCCATCGTCGCTCTTTTCGGCCGGTTTCGGAAACCGAAAAACCCGAAGGAATTGGGAGTTTTCGCCGAAAGGCTTTCGGCCTGGTATTTTCGTCTTAAAGGTTACGAAATCCTAGCCCGAAACTGGCGCACCCGTTTCGGAGAGATAGATCTCATCGCGCGGCGTGGGAAAACCCTTGTTTTTGTAGAAGTTAAGGCCCGCAGAAACAAAAAACAGGGAGCACCTGAAGAAGCCCTTACCTGGCACAAAAGAAGGCGCCTTTTCCGCCTGGCCGAAGCCTACCTTGCTTCCCACCCCGTTGAGGCCCAGAATTTTCGTTTTGATCTCATAGCGGTTGATTTTTCCGAAAAGACGCCCCAACTTAAACACTACGAGGGGGTCCTTGAGGATGAAGGATCGTAAGAAAAAAGAACAGACGGCCCTTAAAAGAAAAACCCTCTGGAGGACCGGGGAGCTTCCCGATGTCAACGAAATACTCAAAGCCCCGGCCGAAGAGGCAGAAAAGAAACTGGCTGCCCTTCCCCTGCGAGATCAACTAGAACTCGTCCTCCAGACCCCTTGGGAACTTCGGGAACGCCTCATCGTCCTTTCTCCCCAAGCGGAAAGGCTGGTCAAAGCCCTGCCCCCTCAGGAGCTTTTCTGGACCTTAAAGGCCGTAAGCCCTGAAGAAGCCGTAACTTTACTTTCCATGGCAAGTGGTCCCCAGCTCCAGTTCCTTTTTGACCTGGATTGCTGGCGCAAAGACCGCCTGGTTCTGGAAAGGACCCTGGCCTGGCTGACTCTCCTTTTTGAAGCCACCGAAGACACGGTGGCCCGCTGGCTCCAGGTGGTGGATTTTGACTTTTTGGTCACCCTGATGAAACGCCTCATCGAGGTTTACAAGCGGCCTGACGGCGTGGATCTTACCGAAGCCCGAGACTGGCTCCCTCCCTATACCCTTGATGATACCTATTTCATCAATTTCCGCCTGGACAGGTTCGAACCCCTCACCAGGCGGCTTATCGAAATTCTGATAGAAATCGACCCGGCCCGCTACCGGGATCTTATGGAATCGGTGATCTGGGAATTGCCGGCGGAGGTGGAGGAGCTGGCCTACAGGTGGCGCCGGGCAAGACTTGCGGATTGGGGAGTGCCGGATTACTACGAGGCCCTTGACGTTTACGCCCCCCTTTCGCCGGATCGGATGCGGCAAATTGAGCCTCTTTACCTTCCCCCTCCGGCAGAAGAAGAGACTCCTCCACCGGCCTTTCTTCCGGCCATTCAGGTTGAAGGGGTGGAGTTTTTTGCGCAGGCCCTTTCCCGTATTACCGACTGGAGGCAGATAGACCGTCTTAAAAGAGAACTGGCCTGGCTGGTCAACAAAGTCCTCATGGTGGATCTCGGTACCATCGACGACGTGGAAGAAGCCCGCCGGGGCTTTGACAAAGTGGCTGGGTATCTCAACATCGGGCTGGAATATCTTTCCCGGGGGCAGCTGGAGACGGCAAAGCACCTTCTTGAAACTTACTTTCTGGAAGATATCTTTCGTGTTGCCCAGCGCCTCATTGTAGATCTCAGACGCTATGCTCGCGAAATTACCACTTCTTCCGGGGTGGACTCGCGTCTTTTCAGGCATCTTGACGAGCCTTACGCCTCCTATTTGAAAGGGGTGATGGCCAAAGAGGCCAACCGGATAATGCTCTTTTTGCCCGAAAAAATGGGAACCGCCGAAGAGTTTAGACCCTTTCGGAGGCTTGAGGAGATAGAACGTGTCAGGAGGATTCTTTCAGAAATTGCCTACATGGCCCCTCTTATTCAGGAAGCTTTTGGAACACCGCCGCTATGGATTGCAGAGCTTGCCCTCAAACGCACCAATCTCCTGGAACCGGGAGATATAAAATGGAGCACCCTTATCCTTACCGGTCTTGCCCGCTGGCTCACCCGAAAGGAATTTCGTTTCGAGGCCCTGCCGGTTAAAGACTGGCCATCTTTCCTGCGCCAGTTTCTGACCAAAGGCCCGGATGGAGAAAAAAACCTGGTCAAAGAAAAAGTCCGCCAGGATCTCTTTGAAAATTTCAGGCGCCTGGCCGCACAAAAAGGACCTGTAGAGGAAGATCACCTCCGGAGTTTTTTAAACTTTTGCCTTTTCCGGGCCGAAGAAGAGTTCGCCTACGCTGAACCAGACTCCCCCCCTGATCCCAGGTATGTCCAGTGCGTTTTGCTTGATCTTTCACAAAAGGATGAAAATCCCTGACCTCTGGCAAAGGGCCTTTGAGCAGATCCT
>JALSPN010000118.1 GCA_026985945.1 Thermodesulfobacteriales bacterium | reverse complement strand
CTCTTTTTGAGCTTTCTCGGGGCCCGCATCTGTTATGCTTCCACCCATCCTCTGGCCCTTTTTGCAGAAGAAAGATTTCGTTCGCCCAAAGAACTTAAGGCCTTTTTAGGCCGGCTCAAATCTTCGGGGCATACGAGCATTTTTGCCCATTCTCCCCTGGTGGTAAGACGCCCCTTCTCCGCCTCAGAGGTTTCGGCTCTGGCTCCTGTGCTTTTCAAGGCCTGGTGGGAGGAGAAGGCCCAGGCCCTCTGCCTTAACCTGCGCCATTTTGCAGAGGTCTATGAGGAGGAGGTCTTCTCTGAACTTATCGAGGCCGCTATTTCTTCCAGCAAGTCCTGGAAGGATTTTAAGGTCTTCCACCTCCGCTGTGACAGCGAGGAGCCGTCTCTTTTAAGGGAGACCACTCTGGGTGAAGTGGTGGAGGGGGAGTTCTTTCAGACTTCGGGGCTTTTTGTGGAGCCTGAGGTCTATGTGATAGATGTGGCCCCGCAGGAGACGGCCCCCTTTGGCTGGCTGGCGGTGATAGTGGGAGGTTTCAGCCGCCTTTTTTCCCACCAGTTTGTGCGTCATACCTGGCTCAATTTTAACCAGCGCTCCCATCGTTATACGCAGGTAGAGCAATTCGTCTGCCCCCCTTCTTTTGGGGCAGAGGCCAGGGAAAAATACCAGAAACAAATCGAGGCCGCTCTGGAGCTTTATCAGGAGCTTTGCAGAGAAGGTATTAAGAAAGAAGACGCCCGTTTCGTGACCCCTCAGGGGGTTTCTACCACCCTTCTGGCTACCGGGCCGTATTTTGTCTGGCAGGATTTCATCGTCAAAAGAAGGCATCTTAAGGCCCAGTGGGAAATAAGGCGCCTTGCCAGGGCGCTGGACTTAGTCTTTGCCCGTCTCAATCCTTAAGTCGATCACCCGGGGTTTCCCCACCCCCCTGAGGCTCCTTAAAAAGCCCTTGATGCTTTCTGCCAGGGCCCGGGAGACAAAGCGGGTAAGACCCACAGGCCTTCCATCTACCAGGAGGCTGGTCACGGCCCTTCTTGAGGGCATCTTCTCTTTGATAAAGGCGGCGATTTTTTCAGGGGCCGGGGGCAATACCGGGCAGGGGGCCTCAAGCGGAATTTCACTTACCACCGCCACAACAGCGGGGGTGCGGTGGAAGAGGGGGTTTTCCGCAAGCCCTTCACGCCAGACCTCGATTTTGGGAACACTTTTAAGACTCTTAAAGCCCTCGCAGAGAACAAGGTCTTCTTCCGGAAAAAAACGATTCACAAAATACCAGAAGCTGAAATCGTCTTTTTCCGGGACAAAAAAGCGCAAAAGCCCTTCTTTTTGCCCCCAGAAGGCCACCTTTGAAACTCCGGTTTGCCAGAAGAGGTTGGTATCGGCGTGGGGTCTTTCAAGGTGCGGGCCTTTCTCTTTAGAGGATTTGAGCATTCCCACCCGCAGGCCCTCTTTTAGGAGGGCCCTTGCCACCTCGACAGCCAGGGTGGTTTTTCCACTGTTGTGGTGCCCTATGAAGGAGATGGCAAAAGGCATCAGAGTTCGATGGTCTCACCGGGTTTCAGGACGCGAAGTTCCACTTCCGGAGCCATTTCTTTGAGATACCGGGCAAAGGCCTCCGGGCTTCCGGTCAGAAGCGGAAAAGTCCCAAAGTGCATGGGGATCACGATTTTAGGCCTCAGTAATTGACAGGCCTTGGCCGCCTCTTGAGGCCCCATCACGTAATGATCTCCGATAGGAAGAAAGGCCACTTCAGGCTGGTAAAGTTCGCCGATAAGCTTCATGTCGTAAAAAAGCCCGGTGTCTCCGGCGTGGTAAAAAGCACGGCCGTCTTCCAGGCGGACCACAAAGCCCGCCGCCTCACCTCCATAAAAAAGGGCCTCTTCTTCCTGGATCGAAGAACTATGTCTGGCAGGCACCATGGTAATCTTAAGCCCTTTGGTGCGATAGTTCCCCCCGATATTCATCCCGGTAACGTTTGGTATGCCCCGGGCCAGAAGGTATTGTTGAATTTCGTGGATGGCAACCACTTCTGTAGCCGCGGTGCGGGCAATTTCCAGCACGTTTCCGAGATGATCCCCGTGGGCGTGAGTGATAAGGATGAGGTCGTAGGGGCCGAGGTCCTTTTCTGCAGGGCTCTGGGGGTTATCAAGCCAGGGATCGATAAGGATGCAAATCCCTTCCGGCGTTACTATTTTGAAGGTTGCGTGTCCGTAAAAAGTTATTTTCATAGGCCACTCCCTCGTGTAAAGTTCTTTTATTAATCTTACTACCTTTTTGGAATGGAGAGTCAACCAGAGTTTTGGCGAAAAGCTGGCCGGGATGATTATTCTTTTATCTTGAAAGCCAGCAAAGAATTTCAGGCCTTTGGCCCTTATACGGAAATAATTGCTGGCTGGCTCAAAGATCCGTGGGTGGAGACCTGGGTTTACGGAGAAAGGGCAGGTTTTCTCATGCTGGGCCCCCTTTTTCCACCTTATTTTCGGCCTTATATCGATGTAATGGCTATTTACGTTTCCCCGGAAAGACGCCGAAAAGGAGTAGGTAGCAAAATGTTACAGCTCGCAGAAGAAAGGGCCCGGAAGAAGGGCTATCAGTTTTTGAGGGCTCATGTAGGGTGTGAAAACCTCTCTGCCCTCAGGCTCTTTCAAAAGGCAGGCTTTGAGATTAAAAAGAAGATCGAAAATTATTACCCCTCTGGCCTTTCGGCCTTTGAATTTCAAAAAAAGATAAAAATTTCTCACAGGTGATGATATGAAAAACAAAAAGATCGTCCTCAAAAAGAAAACTAAAAAGCCTGAAGAACCGGTAAATCTTTTTGAAAAACTCAAAGGGCAAAAGGTGGTGGTCCAGTCTCGGGCTGGCACTCGCTACGAGGGAGAATTTGAAGCTTACAAGGACGGTTTTTTCTGGCTTAAAGGTGCGGAAATAATAGGTAAGGAGTTTCGAGTCCGAACGGAGCTCGTGGCTATCGACCGCGGCCAGACGGCTCATCTCCATCTTTTCCCCACCGCGGTCGAAAAGATCTCTTCGGGGGAGGATTAGCCCTTCTTTTTCTTTTTGCCTCGCTCATCCAGCGAGCAGGTGGGAGACATTCAGGTGGGCACCCCTAATTTGGGAAGGATGAGCCGGTTGATAAGGATCCAGCC
>JALSPN010000117.1 GCA_026985945.1 Thermodesulfobacteriales bacterium | reverse complement strand
TGTCTTACCCCTCAAATTTGTTCCGGCGGTGGCCCGGCGTTTTCTCAAAAGACGCATCCAGCAAAGGCCCTATTTTTCTTCCGCCAAAGAAGTTTACGAATACCTGATCCACAGCATGATGGATCTCAAAAAAGAAGTCTTTAAGGTCCTCTATCTTGATGCCAGAAATTGCATTCTGGCCGCAGAGGATCTCTTCCAGGGGACGGTAAACGAAAGCGTGGTCTATCCCCGGGAGGTCTTTGAACGAGCTTTTAAGCATCATGCCAGTGCTCTGGTGTTGGTGCACAATCATCCTTCGGGTAACCTTTCTCCCTCTGCGGCAGACATTTCTCTTACCAGAAGACTACTTTTGGCGGCCAGGCTTTTGCAGGTAAAATTGCTTGATCACCTAATTATTGCCAGGGGAGGCTATTTCAGTTTTGCTGAAGAGGGTCTCCTTGCTCAATTAATGGCGGAGGTGGAAAGCCGTCTATGAAGGTGATAATGGCCAGGAAGGCCGGCTTTTGTATGGGGGTGAGGCGGGCGGTTCAGCTGGCCATCAAGGCCTCCTATGAGGCAGAAAAGCCCGTTTATACCTACGGCCCCCTGATTCATAACGAACAGGCCTTAAAACTTCTCGAAATGCTGGGGGTAAGGGCCCTAAAAGAGATCCCTCGCAAGGGGCAGGGCACCATCATCATTCGAGCCCACGGGGTCCCTCCCCAGGATAAAAAGCGCCTCAAGGAAGCAGGTTTCAAGGTCATAGATGGAACCTGCCCCCGGGTTTCAAGGGTTCAGGCCCTCGCCCGCCGATACAGCCGTGAGGGTTATCACGTAATCATCGTGGGGGATCCTGATCACGCAGAAGTTAAGGGGATTCTGGGCTATGCCGGAGAAAGGGGCATAGTGGTGAGCAATTTTCGAGATCTGGAAAGTCTCCCCCCCCTGGAAAAATATGTCATCCTTTCTCAAACCACCCAGGATGAGGAGTTTTTCAAGCTTCTTTCTGAAGAAATTCTTTCTCGTTATCCCGGTGGCAAGGTCTATAACACCATCTGTAATGCCACCCATGATCGCCAGAAAGAAGTGAGGAATCTTTGCCGTATTTGTGATGCCATTGTGGTGGTAGGCGGCAAACACAGTGCCAATACCAAGCGCCTGGCCATGATTGCCCGGGAAGAAGGCCAAGACGTTTTTCTGGTGGAGACGGCAGCAGAGCTTGACCTGGAAAAGATCCGCAAGTATCGCCAGGTAGGGGTGACAGCCGGGGCCTCAACTCCCAACTGGGTTATTAACCAGGTCATTCGCACGCTGGAAGAGCTGCCCTCTCCTTACGAATCCGTGTGGCTCAGGTGGGGGAGAAAGATTTTGCGCTTTCTGGTAGAGAGCAATCTGGCCCTGGCTTTCGGAGCGGCCCTTTTTTCGATAGCCTTACTCTTGGCTACGGATCTCCCCCTTTATCCTCCTCTGATTTTGATTCCGGCCCTTTTTCTCTTCGCCGCACACACGGTCAATCGCCTGGTGGATCTGAAATCGCTTCGTTTGAATGACCCTTTCCGGGCCCAGTTTCTCGAAAAAAATCGCAGGCTATTTTCCCTGGCAACTTTTCTGGCCTATGCCCTGGTGCTTTTTCTTTCCTGGCAGATGACGCCGGCGGCTTGGGTGGTGATGGGTTTTCTTTCCCTGGGAAGCATTTTATACAGTCTTCCCCTTTTTGGCCGGGGAGAACACTTCTCTCCCGTGCAACGTCTTCCCGGAGCCAGGAGTCTTTTCATTGCCCTTGGCTGGTGGGCGGTCCTGGTCTTTCTTCCGGCTTTGGTCTTCGAATATCGACCCGTTTGGGGGTGGCTGGGGCTTATCGTCTTTATCGTGGCCTTTGCCCGGGCGGTTTTTCTGGAGCTTTTAGAACTCCAGGGGGATGGTTTCGTTGGTAAGGAAACCCTTCCGGTTTTTATCGGCCCTCAAAACACCTTAAGGGTCCTTAAGATCCTCTGGGTGGGTTTGGGCCTTGCTATCTTAGGGGGCCTTTTAAAAGGCGATCTTCCGCATGAGAGCAGCTTTCTCTTTTTAGCCTTTTTCTATAATTATTTTGTCCTTCGCCAGTACGAAAAAGAGCTTCTGGGGAAGAACTTTTATCTTGAACTTTTGGCTGAGGGGCTACCGGTGGTTACGGCCCTGTGTTTGCTTGCCGGAACGGGGGTAAAACGCCTTGTGGCGCGAGGATGAATTTTACATGCAAAGGGCCCTTTTTCTGGCTCAGAAAGCGGCTCAGGAAGGAGAAGTGCCCGTGGGAGCGGTTTTGGTGGGGGCCGAGGGAGAGATTCTCGCTGAGGCTTACAATCAACCTTTAAGGCTCTGTGATCCTACGGCTCATGCCGAAATTCTGGCCCTGCGTGAAGGTGCCAGGCGCCTTAAAAATTATCGTCTTCTCGAAACCACTCTTTATGTAACCCTTGAGCCTTGTCCTATGTGTGCTGGTGCTTTAGTATATGCCAGAGTGAAAAGGCTCGTTTTTGGGGCCTATGATCTCCGGGCAGGGGCCTGTGGTTCGGTGTATAATATCGTGGCGGACGAACGGTTAAATCACCGGCTGGAAGTAAGAGGCGGCCTTCTGGCAGAAGAGGCCCGCGCTCTCTTACAGGAATTTTTTAGGGCCAGAAGGTAGGAGGGGTGCCCGAGTGGTCGAAGGGGGCGGCCTCGAAAGCCGCTGAGGGCCTCTGGCCCTCCGGGGGTTCGAATCCCTCCCCCTCCGCCAAAAGGTCTTGTGGAAGAGAAAAAGGCCCATTAAAATGCTTTTGAAAAGGAGGGGTGCCCGAGCGGCCGAAGGGGCACGACTGGAAATCGTGTGTGCGGGTTAAACCCCGCACCGTGGGTTCGAATCCCACCCCCTCCGCCATCTTTTGAAAAAGCCTGCTTTTTGAAAATGATATTTCTATGTTTCTATGGCTGCTGGGTCCTGCGCGACGGATCCCCGCGAACCCCGCCAGGCCCGGAAGGGAGCAACGGTAGTGGGGCTCTCCGGGTGCCGCAGGGGTGCCCAGCGGCCGCCAGCGGAAGCGCCAGGGGCCTGGTGGCCCCCCCGGGCTTCAAACCCGGTGCACCGTCGGAGACGGCGGTGGGTGGGTTCGATTCCCATGCGCTTCCGCCATTTTTGACGATTTCTTGCGGACTTATGAATACTAAATCTGGCCTGGTGTCAGGCC
>JALSPN010000116.1 GCA_026985945.1 Thermodesulfobacteriales bacterium | reverse complement strand
TTTTCCTGGGCTCCGGCCAGGGCGAGAAAAAGAAAGAAGAAAAAGATGGTAAAAAGGACCCGCCCCATAAAAACCTCCTTTCTTTAAAATCCTGCTATCGTTTCGGCTGATAAAAATTTCTACTAAAATTAAATTTATCTTTTGACATAACTTCGCTAGATAACAACTTCGCTAGATAACGCCAAAATGGAAAAATCTAAAATCGTAGCCCTAGCACCACTGGCAGGTTTTACGGAAAGTGCTTTCCGGAGGCTGGCTCGCGAACTGGGGGCTGATCTCACCTGGACCGAGCTTACGAGTGCCAATTTCATCCTTGCCAGGGGGCTTGAAGGGCCACATTTTCACATCTTTCCCGAAGAAAGGCCCCTTAGATTTCAGCTCCAGGGAAGCGAAACCAGGTTGCTTGTGAAAGCGGCAGAGATGGTTATCAAAAGGCTTCGACCCGAAGGAATTGATCTCAATGCCGGTTGTCCGGCCAAAAAGGTGGTTAAGACCGGCTCTGGGGCTGCCCTTCTCAAAGACCTTCCAAAACTTTACGAAATCTCAAGAGCTCTGGCAGAACTCTCCCACACTTACGGCTGTAATTTTTCGGTCAAATTCAGATTGGGCTTTGAAAAAGACGAGCTGGAAAAAATCGCTGAGACCCTCTTAAAGGCAGGGGTGGATCTTCTTGTCCTTCACGCTCGCACCGCTCGAGAAGGATTTTCAGGGAGGGCGCGCTGGGAACGCATCCGGGATCTGGTGAAACTGGCAGGCGAGGAGGCTTTCGTCTTTGGAAGCGGAGACATTACCAGCCTTTCGGAACTTGAGCGTTTTTTTGAAGAGACCGGGGCTTCCGGTGCCCTCATAGGGCGGGCTGCCCTTTCTTCCCCCTGGATCTTTAAAGAATGGCGGGACAGAAGGCCCTTTAAACCATCTTTGAAGGAAAGGCTCTCCCTTCTTGAAAAACTGGCCGCCTACCTTGGTGTATATCGCGGCCCGGAAGAAACTTTAAAGGTTTTAAAACTTTTTGCTCCCAGGCTTTTGAAAGGGGTCCCGGGAAAGAGAAAGATCCTGCCCCTGGCCCTCAGAGCGGAAAGAATTCCAGAATTTTGGGCTATTCTTTACCGGTTAGAGGAAGAAGCCGATGCAAATAATAGATGAAGGTTTATGTCCTGCGTCTTATAAACCGTCTCAAACGGGTGGCAAATTTTCCCGTCTTCGGGGAAACCCTCCGCGCCTTGCGAAAAATTCGGACGGAGACAGAGGCCACACCGGATCGTCTGGTGAGGATCGTTCTTTTGGATCCGGGGCTTTGTTGTCAAACTCTGCGGGCCGGAAACTCTGTCTTTTACAATCCCACAGGGTATCCCATGCGAACGGTCTCCCGGGCGGTAGTGATCCTTGGGCTCCAGAATTTAAAGGCCCTGGCGGAATCCTCACCGATGTTACCCGCAAAAGTCCTCTCAAACAATTATTTCAACCGGGAAATGGCTATCGCACTCCTTGCGGCTCACCTGGCAGCAAAAGCGGCCCGAAAGAAAAATCTCCCCCCTGAAGAGGCGTATTTAGGAAGCCTTTTTAGACGTCTCGGGCGTCTTGTCCTGCTGATCTATGCCCCGGATTTTTACCAAAAAATTCGTTCTCTCCCCTCCAGGAAGAAAAAAGAACTTTTTCATCTCGTGGGAGAAAGGCTTGCCCAGCAATGGAATCTCCCTGAAAACATCATTGATAACCTGGAAGGGCGGGAACTTTACCTGCGTCCCAAAAAGCTTGGCTACCTCTGTCTTTACGCGGACATCCTGGCCGCTGGCCTTGTCAGCAAAAACGGGCCTCTGGGGTGGCAAAATCTCTTCGATAACCCGGAAGAAATAAAACAGGTGCTTAAAAGTTTGAGAGAAAAGAGTAAACATCTACCGCTTGAGGTAAGTAAAAATTTCCCCTTTGGGGAGAAAATTGAGGCCGTTTCCCGGGATCTGGAGACCAAAATTGGCCCTTTTCTGCCGGAAGAGGCCTTGAGACTGGCCCAAAAAGTCCTCGAGAGCCTCTGTGAGGAAATTTCTGCCGAAGGAGAGCTGATTTACCGGGAAGGAGAGCGCCTTTTCACTTTTAAAGAAGGGCGTCTCCTGGAAGAAAAAGAACTTTTGAACATCCTGGGAGACAATAAAATTGTTAAGTGTAATTCTCAAATATTCGTGCCTATCCAGTTTAAAGGATTTCCGGCCATCCTTTTTAACCTCCAGAAAAATGCCCCTCTTTCTCCAGAAGAAACCTACGGCTTAAAACTCATCAAGAAAACGATTGAAAGCATCCTCGAAAGGATCTGAAGCCGGCGGAAGTTTGATAATCTCTAAAGGTGGAAGCTCCTCGGGGGGAAGACTTAGAAGGGCTGCTACCACTTCTGCGGCACGCACCCCACCTTCCTGGGGCTCAAAAAGGACCAGTTTTAAAGTGCGAGGCCCGGTGAGGGAAAGAGAGACCACGAAGGGCCTAATCTCAAGTTCCTTGGTCTTTTTGCCCCTTCGAACGAGAAGGGTTACGCTGCGACGGGCAAGAAAATCTTTAATTCTTTCTTCGGCCAGGGGTTGAGGGAGATTTATTTCGTAAACTGACTCCTCCGGGGCTTCAAGGGCGGTTTCGGCCGTGGCAAAACTCACCTTTTGAATGGCAAGCTCGGAGGGAAGCTCTTTATTTAAACGGGTTTTCAGATCTTCAGGGGCGAGCTTTTCTACCAGCTCCAGGGCCGCCAGCTCGTAAAGGCTTTCAACCCCTACGGGAAGGGCCCTGGCAAAAGATATTTTGGGCAGGGGATGGAATCCTTTGGAGAAGGCTACCGGAAGGGCCGCCCTCCTCACCGCCCGATGAAAGGCACGCATCAATTCGAGCT
>JALSPN010000115.1 GCA_026985945.1 Thermodesulfobacteriales bacterium | reverse complement strand
CCTTTTCTGGTAAACGAGACGATAAAAGAATCTCCCCTCCTCCCGGCGTTTTGGGGGGCGAATTTCAGGGGGCTGACATTTCCCCCTGGCAAGCCTGTTTTTTATCTCTTTAAAGTCGCAGACCCCGCATTTGAGACAACGCCCGAAGCGGCAATCCGGGCTAATTTCCCCCTTAAGTGATTTTTCTCTCTCCGCCCGCAGGAAATCTCTGGTAACGCCAAGATCTATGTGATCCCAGGGAAGCGGGTCTTCAAGGCCTCGCTGCCGGAGATAAAAATCAAGATCCATCCCGAGGGATCGTGCGGCTTTAAGCCAGGCTTCAAAGCGGAACTCATCGCTCCAGCCATCAAGGCGAGATCCTCTCCTGAAGGCCTCATAGGCAAGTCTTGCAAGCCTTCGATCTCCCCGGGAAAAGACTCCTTCAAGAAAGCTCTGCTCCGGTTTGTGCCATTTAAAACGAAGCTTGCGCCCCCTGAGCCTCGCGCTCAAAAAAGAAAGCCTTGCCCGGGTCTCTTCAAGAGTTAGCTGTCTTTCCCACTGGAAGGCGGTGTGTGGTTTGGGCACAAAGGTGGAGACTGAAACGTTAACCCGCGGGCCTTCTCTTCCTTTAATGCGGGTCAGTTTTTTCGAGAGACGAACAATCCCTTCCAGGTCTTCGGGGGTTTCGGTAGGGAGCCCGATCATGAAGTAAAGCTTTAGGTGGCGCCAGCCGGCTTCAAAGGCCCTTTGGGCGGTCTCAAAGAGGGCCTCTTCGGAAATGTCCTTGTTGATCACCTGCCGCAGCCTTTCGGTTCCGGCTTCAGGGGCAAGGGTAAAACCCGTCTTTCTTACCTTTTTGATCTCCTGAATGATGGTCTCATTAAGGCTCCCCACCCGAAGAGAAGGAAGAGATATGGCCACTTTTTCCGGCTCAAAGCGCCGGTTAAAGGAGACGATGAGCTCCGTAAGGCAGGAATAATCGCCGGCGGAAAGAGAAAGGAAAGAAACCTCGTCCCAGCCGGTGGCTTTAAGGCCCTCTTCAGCCATTTCCAGAAGGCGACGCAGGGGCCTTTCCCTTACCGGTCGATATATACTGCTTGCCTGGCAGAACCGACAGCCCCTCGTGCAACCCCGAGAGATTTCAAGGGCCAGGCGGTCGTGGGCGATCTCTGCCCAGGGAACCGGTGGACGATAGGGATAGGGAACTACATCAAGGTGGGCAACCGTGCGCCTTCTAATCTTTTCGTAACCGGGCTTTAAGGGAAGCAGGGTTTTAAAATTTTCACCTTCATAGCAGGGCTTAAAAAAAGAGGGCACATAAATCCCTGCAAGGCGCAAAAGCCCCTCCAGAAATTCCTGGCGGGAAGCTCCGGCCTCTTTGGCCTCAATCAAAAAGGAAGTTACCTCTAAAATGGCCTCTTCCGCCTCGCCAATGATGATGGCGTCGTAGAAATCTGCTACCGGCTCTGGATTGGCAACTGCAGAACCACCCCCCAGGACGATAGGGTCCTTTTCTTTGCGGTCTCTGGCCCAGATAGGGATCCCGGAAAGATCAAGGATGTTGATGATATTGGTGACACAGAGTTCGTAAGGATAACTAATCCCCACCAGGTCAAATTCTGCAAGCGGCCTTTTGGCCCGTAAAGAAAGCAGGGGAAATTTTTCCTTGCGAAGGATCTCTTCCAGATCCCGTGCCGGGGCGTAAGCACGATCTACAAATATCCCCTCTTGCTCTTTGAGAATAAGGTAGAGGATAAGGAGCCCCAGGTGGGACATCCCTACCTCGTAAAGATCAGGAAAGACAAGACACACCCGCAGGCGGGACTCTTCAAAAGGGACCCCGGCCTCGGTGTTGGGCTCCCGACCGAGATAACGAGAAGGGCGCTTCACCCGGGAAATAATCTTCTCCCACGCCTTTTCCCAGTCCGTCATGGACTTAAAGCTTAACATTGCCTGTCTTTAAAAAAAGACCTGTGCTAAGATATTGGCCATGAAAAGGAAACGACCTCTTCTGATCAAAAAAGAAGAAGGTTATCTCCTTACCTGGGAAGAAGATCCTTCAAGCTCCGTTATCCTTAAAGGAGAATTTGGCCCGGCAGAAGACTCACCAAAAGCCCCCCTCACTTCACCCACACTCCTTTTAAATGCCACCTTCTTTTCAGAAGAGGAACTTTTAGCCCTGGCCCTTTCGGAAAAGGGCCGTTTTGAAGAAAATTTTTTCAAAACTTACGAAATAGATACCCGCAAAGAGCCGGTAGCTATTGTTTCAAACAATCCCACAAAGTTGCAGAAATTTTTGGAGACTTACGGGGGGCTTTTTAAGGCCCGGGCCTTCTGCTTAAGAAAAAATCCGGATTTTCCGCTGATAGAAGACCTAACTATTGCTTACGAAGCGGGAGCTTATCTCTTTTCTTATCTGTTCTGGGCCCCGGTTGATGAAGAAAAATGTCTTTCCTGTGGTCTCTGTGGAAGGAGCTGCCCGAAGGAGGCTATCTCTCCGGGCCCAAGGATCGATGTTTCAAGATGCGATTTCTGTCGAACCTGTGAAAAAGTCTGCCCTTCCGGGGCGATTGACCTCTTCCGCTACGAAACAAGAGAAGAAAGTTTTTCCCGGGTGGTTTTCCTGGAGGAAGTTCCAGAGGGTATTTCTCGAAAAAAAGGCCGGCTCTTCGGCCCGGAAGAACTTGAAGAATTTTTTGGGAGTCTTGGAAGGTTTGAAATTTCAGAAGTAGTAAGATTTCAGGATGGCCGCTGTCAATTCGTGCCCCGTTTCGGCTCCGGCTGTCTCCTCTGCCTTCAAAGTTGCCCGAAAGAGGCGCTTGAAATCACGGAGAAGGGGCTCAAAATTGACCATTTTCTCTGTAAAGAGTGTGGTAGCTGTGTGGCCCGCTGTCCAACCGGGGCTCTGGAATTCGCCCCCTTTGACGACCGGGGTTTCTTCTCGTACCTTGCAGGGCTTCCCTCCCTTGAAGGGCGGGTGGTAGTGATAGGAACCGAAGAAGAACTTGCAAGGTTTTTCTGGCACCCCTCGTATCCCGAAGAAGGAGACTTCTTTTTCCTTGCCCACGGGGCTCCGGCCTCTCTGGGCCCTGAGAAATTGCTCTCCCTCCTGGCAAAAGGGGCCAGAAATATCGTTTTTCTCTCCGAGGCCCCGGAAGATTACGAATTTACCAATGAAATCCTTGAGAGACTTTTCCGGGTAAGACCGATTGCCAAGCTCCAGAGGGAAGAATTTAAAGAAAAATTCTCCCGCCTGAGCCCTGTAAAAATTTCTTTAAAGGCCCTTCCGGCCTTTAAAGGACGACGGGCCTATTTCAGGGATTTACTTTATCAATTCTGGCTCCTGGCTGAAAAACCGGCCTTTGCACTTCCCGCCCGAGACTTTGGATGGCTTGAGATTGCCCCTTCTTCCTGCACCCTTTGTCTGGCGTGTCTTAACGAGTGCCACACCGAAGCCCTGAAGGCTGATCCTCAAAGGCTTGCCCTTACCTTTGAGCCCGCTCTCTGTGTGGGCTGTGGAATATGTGAAGAGATCTGTCCGGAAAAGGCCCTGCGTCTGGAGAAAACACTGAGGCTTGATGAAAATTTTTTCGAAAAACTAACCCTTCAGCAGGACGAACCGGTCTTCTGCAGGAGATGTGGCAAATATTTCGGCACCAGGAAATCTCAGGAGAAAGTCCGAAACACCCTGGCAGACCTCGGGCGCTTTAACAATATGCTTTCTTTGCTGGATTATTGCGAGGATTGCCGGGTGAAAGAAATTTTTGAAGAGGAAGAATAATGGATCTTTCCCGGACAAGAGGGCTCCTTTACGGCTTTTTAAGCCTCTTTTTCTTTCCGGATTTTGATGAGAAACGCTATTTGCTGGCCCAAAGCGTTCTTGAGAATTTTCCTGAGACAGGCCTTGAAGACTTTGACCATTCGGTAAAGGCCTTGAAAGAGGCTCTTCAAAAGAAAAAAGCCGTAGAAATCGAGGCTGAGTTCGAAAATCTCTTTGTCATTCCCTTTGATAACCAGCCCATTCCGCTTGAGGCCTCTTTTTATCTGGATGGCAAGATATACGGCCCAAGCCTTGCAAAGTTGCGAGAGCTTTTGAGAAATGAGGGTTTATCCAAAAGAGAAGAAATCTCTGAGCCCGAAGATCACCTGGGGCTCCTGCTGGCCTTTATGGAAGTGGTGTGCCGAGAAAATAACTTGATCAGCCAGCAAAAATTGTTCTATAAATTCCTTAGACCGTGTGCAGAGGGAGTTATAGAAAAGATTATGGAAAGAACCCCTGATTTTTATCAAAAAGTGGCTGTTTTTTTGAAGAACTTTTTAGAGCTTGAAAAGCGTTTTTATGAAGAGTCCTAGATGGCGAGGGAGGTCAAAATGGCCCGGATAGATCAACCCAAACGATCCTTTATCAAAAAGGCCCTTCTGGCCGCAGGAGCAATATTGGCCTTCTCTGGCCCTAAGAAGGCGCAAGCCCAGAAGAAGATGGCAAAAGAAAACGATGAGATCCTTTATCGCGAAACACAAGCCTTTCGAGATTATTACGACTCATTAAGAAGATAAACAAGGAGGAGAGAAATGGGAGCCAGAAAGATCTTCTCCAGGCCCGCCAGCCCGAAGGGAAGGACCCTTAATATCAATCCCAGGCTGGCCCGGCGCACCTTTCTCAAGATCGCTGCGGCCACGGCAGGCCTTACCGGTCTTGCCCTGGGAGGGAACCTGGTCCGCAAGACTGAGGCTAAAGAAACTTTGAAAACCCCTTATCCAGGTTCTAAAATCGTCCGCACCATTTGCACCCATTGTGCCGTAGGCTGTGGCATTTACGCGGAAGTCCAGAATGGGGTCTGGGTGAGGCAGGAAATTGCCCAGGATCATCCCATCTCCCGCGGTGGACACTGCTGCAAAGGGGCTGGGGCCATTGACATGGTGCGGAGTGAGAAGCGGCTTAAATATCCCCTTAAGCGTGAAAATGGCCGCTGGAAGAAGATTTCCTGGGAACAGGCCCTGGATGAGATCTGCTCCAAGCTCCTTGAGATCCGGGAAAAGTATGGCCCGGATGCCGTCCACTGGAACGGGAGTGCCAAAGTTTCCACTGAAATGGCCTATCTCCAGCGAAAACTAGCCGCCTTCTGGGGGACTAACAATATCGACCACCAGGCCCGTATCTGACATTCCACCACGGTGGCAGGTGTCGCCAACACGTGGGGATACGGGGCTATGACCAACAGCATGAATGACATTCGTCATTCCAGGTGCATTTTCATGATTGGTTCAAACGCGGCGGAAGCCCACCCGGTGGCCCTTCAGCACATTCTTTATGCCAAGGAGGTAAACGGGGCACCTCTTATTGTGGTGGATCCGCGTTTTACCAAGCTTGCCGCCAAGGCTACCGAATACGTCCGTATAAGGCCTGGCACTGACACGGCCTTCCTCATGGGGCTTATCAATTACATCATCGAAAATGACTGGCATGACAAAGAATTTATCCGCACCCGGGTGGCTGGTTTTGAAGAGATGCGCAAAGTGGCGGCGCATTACACCCCTGAAGTGGTGGAAGACATTACCGGGGTCCCGAAAGAGCAGCTTGCCCGGGTGGCCAAGCTTCTGGCCACACACCGGCCGGGAACCGTTATCTGGTGTATGGGGATTACCCAGCATCACATCGGCTCCAGCAATACCAGGGCCTGCTGTATCTTACAGCTCGTCCTGGGGAACATGGGAGTTTCCGGCGGGGGGACAAATATCTTCCGGGGACACGACAACGTGCAGGGTGCCACGGATGTTTGTGTCCTCTCCCATTCTCTGCCTGCCTATTACGGCCTCAAAGAAGGCTCCTGGAAACACTGGTGCAAGGTGTGGGGAGTTGCCTTTGAATGGATAAAAAGCCGCTTCCACAGCAAGGAATACATGCACAAAAAGGGATTTACCCTGGCCCGCTGGTACGAAGGGGTAATCCAGGAAGACAAGATCAATCAATATACTCCTATCAGAGCGGTGGTCTTCTGGGGGTGTGCTTCTAACTCCCAGTCTCAATATCATAAGCTCAAAAAGGCCCTTGATAAGCTGGATCTTGTGGTCATCATAGATCCTTTCCCCACCACTACCGCTGCCATGTGTGAGAAAGACAACGTCTATCTTCTGCCTTCCACCAGCCAGTACGAAACCGAAGGCAGCGTGACAAGTTCCTCCCGGCAGGCTCAATGGCGCTACAAGGTAGTAGATCCCCTCTACGAATCCAAGACTGATTACGAAATCATGGAGGAATTCGTCAAGCGCTTTGGTTTTGCGGATAAATTCTACAAAAACATTAAGAAAGTGCCTGAAGATGTCACACGGGAGATTGCCCGCGGGGCACTCACCATCGGGCTTTGCGGATGGCTTCCGGAGCGCATCAAAAAGCACACTGACAACTGGCATACTTTCGATATAGATACTCTCCAGGCCAAAGGTGGGCCCTGTGATGGGGAGTATTACGGCCTGCCGTGGCCCTGCTGGACGGAGACGCATCCCGGAACCCCTATCCTTTATGATATTTCCAAGCCGGTAGCCAAAGGGGGGTTGCCTTTCCGGGCCCGTTTTGGCACCGAATTCACCTATCCTGACGGCCGCAAAGAAAATCTCCTTGCTGCCCCGGGAGTGGCAAACCCCGGAAGCGAGGTAAGGGGTGGTTATCCGGAATTTCCCGGCTGGAAAACAGACATCAATGTCATCAAAAAGGCCATAAAGCGGGGAATGGCTCCTTTTGGAAACGCAAGGGCTCGCTGTTATTGCTGGAATTTTCCCGACCCCGTTCCGGTCCACAGAGAACCACTCCATTCCCCACGGCCAGAACTCATCCAGAAATATCCTACTTATCCGGATAAACCCGATCACTATCGGGTTTACACCCGTTTTGCCAGTGAACAGAAACCGGAGCTTGCCAGAGAATTCCCCCTGGTTCTCATTACCGGAAGAATGGTAGAACACATGGGAGGTGGAGCAGAGACCCGGAGTAACAAGTATCTTGCCGAGCTGGCTCCAGAGATGTATGCCGAGATCAATGTAAAGGTGGCCAACGATTACGGCATACGGGACGGAGAATACTTCTGGATCGAATCCCCGGAAGGAGGAAGGATCAAGGTAAAGGCCAAGGTCACTGATCGGGTAGATGAAAGGACCATTTTCCTCCCCTTCCATTTCGGTGGCTACTTTATGGGGAAATCGCTGGCGGCCAATTACCCCGAAGGGCATGTCCCTTACGCCCTGGGAGAGCCCGCCAATATCGTGACCAATTACGGCTATGATATCATCACCCAGATTCAGGCCACCAAGGAGGGGCTTTGCCGGATAAAGAAGGCCTAGAGGCTTATGCCCGGTGGGGTTTCAACCTCACCGGGTCTGAAAGGAGGTATTTATGGCAAGGATGAAATTCCTCTGTGATATGGAACGCTGTATTGCCTGCCACGGTTGTGTGGTGGCCTGTAAAGAGGGCCATCAACTCCCCGTGGGGATCAACAGACGCCGGGTGATAATCATCAACGAAGGAAAGCCCGGGGAGAAAAGTATTTCCATTGCCTGCATGCATTGCTCTGACGCCCCCTGTATAGCGGTGTGCCCCATAGGAGCCCTTTATCAGCGTGAAGACGGTATCGTCCTGGTCAACAAAGAAGTTTGTATTGGCTGCGGCTATTGTTTTATGGCCTGTCCTTTTGGGGCTCCGCAGTTTCCCCGGGGGAACGCCTTCGGGGCCCGGGGAGCCATGGACAAGTGCACTTTTTGTGCCGGAGGGCCTGCTCCCACTTTTTCCGAAAAAGAACGCCGCCTTTACGGCCAAAATCGCATTGCCGAGGGGAAGGTGCCCCTCTGTGCCGGGATGTGTTCTACCAAGGCCTTGCTTGCCGGAGACGGGGCGGTAATCGCTGACATCTTTCGGGAAAGAGTGGCCCGACGCGGCAGTGGCCAGGCCTGGGGCTGGGCAAAAGCTTATAAAGAGTAGGCTGACCATGGTAAAAAAAATCCTTACTCTTTTGATGCTGGTTCTACTTCCGGCAAAAACCATAGGGGCGGAAATACTCCGCCCCTACGGGCCTGTCTCTCCTGTAGAGACTCTTCGGAAATTGAACCATCTTCTCCTGGGCAACTGGCCGGATGAAGGCCGGGAATTTATTTCCTTTATTGTTGCCTTTAAAAATTACTATTTTTATGTGCTTATCGGGGTCCTGGGAGTTCTTTTCCTGCATTATCTAATTTTCGGCCCCCGAAGGTTTGAACACCGGGGAGAAAGGATTTTTTATTACGGTCTTTTTACCCGTCTGGTCCACTGGGGAGCGGCTTTGAGCATGACTTTGCTGGTCTTTTCAGGCCTTGCCACCCTTTTTGCGAAAATTTTGGGGGGTGGCTCCCTGGTAATGAGTCTCAGGAGTCTTCATGTAGGGGCAGCCTTTGCTTTTGCCCCCTTTGCCATCCTTCTCTTCCTGGCCCTGGTGAAAGATATGGTCCCTGCTTTTTACGATCTCAAATGGTTCCTGGTAATGGGAGGGTATCTTTCGCGCCAGCCAAGGCCAGTTCCTGCCGGGAAATTTAACGCCGGGCAAAAGATGTGGTTCTGGCTGGGAACCGCAGGTGGTCTGGTGATGTTTTATACCGGCTACAAACTCTATCAATTTACGGCTCCCGTATCCTTTCTGCGTGAGATGCTAAAGATCCATCTTTATTTAGGATTGGCAGTCCTTGCACTTTATTTCATCCATCTTTATATGTCGCTTGTGGCTATCAAAGGGGCTTTAAAGAGCATGTTAAGCGGCTATAAAGACTCTGAAGAAGTGGCCTTAATGCACCCCAAGTATTACGAGAAGGTTTCTAAGGATTAGGTTTGCGAAATCTTTTTATCCCACCCTCGAAATAGAGCCAGCTGGCGGTAACAAGCCCTCCGCCCATTAAAGCGTAGAGGAAACCCAGAAGGGGGCGCGGGAGAGAAGACCTGCGAAGGGCTACCCCCAGGAAGACCATTACACAAATGATGAGGTAGCTCCGCCAGGGCTGGAAGGCAAAACAGCAGATTCTTTCGGGCTTTTTATCCAGGCGTTTGAGGTTGCGAGAGGCAATTCTGGCAAGTCCCAGGCGGCCTGCTGGGTAAGAAAGCAAAAGGGCAAATATCATGATAACAAACCCCTTTAAACCCTGCTGTTTTAACCAGAAGAAGGCCCGAAGACAGAGAAAAAGACCAACTCCAAGCCAGAGAAACCCGGAGACGAAGTAAAGCCATCTTTTATGGACCTCCGGCTTCAACACCAAAAAGCCCCACTTTTTTACATAAGATTTTAAGAAAAACGGTGCTGCCAATGTGGTAAAGGCTACCACAGCGATCATGATCGTGTAGAGGGTTTCGTCAAAGATCTCGCTTAGTCTACCAAATTCGGCAAAAATAATCCCTACTTCCCCGCGGGGAACCATGGCCAGGCCTACAAAGATTTTCTCTTTAAGAGAACCCCTTATCACTAAACCCGCTCCCACTTTGGTAAAAATTGCCAGCAACGAAAAGAGGAGAAAATAGCCCCAAAAAGCCGGGGTGATTTCCATAGTCCGGAAATTGATTTCAAGCCCCATACTACTGGACACTTTTTTGGAGTTCGCTAATAAGTTCGCGAAGTTTTAGATTCTGTTGATAAATGTCATACTATTTTACAGACATTGAATATGAAATCTATTTCGTGAATAAAGG
>JALSPN010000114.1 GCA_026985945.1 Thermodesulfobacteriales bacterium | reverse complement strand
TACTGGCCAAACGCCGAAGGTGTGGTTTGGTTTGTGGAAAACTGCTGGCCTCTTATCAAAAAGGCCTTTCCAAAAACTGTTTTTTACGTGGTAGGCAAAGACCCTCTACCGGAAGTTTCAACTCTCGCCCAAAAGGATACCTCCATTATCGTTACAGGTTTTGTAAAAGATACGCGAGATTATCTGGCCCTTGCCGATATTTGTATCGCCCCCTTACAGCTGGCCCGCGGAATCCAGAACAAGATCCTGGAAGCAGCCGCCATGGGAAAGGCCATCGTGGCCACCCCTCAGGCTGCTGAAGGAATCTCTCTTCTTGAGGAAAAAGAAATTTTGATTGCCAAAAATCCTCAAGTTTTTGCCGAAAAGATTGTAGAGCTGCTAAGAAACCCTAAAAAAGCCCGCTTGCTGGGCCGAAAAGCCCGCTTAAAAATGGAAAAAAATTATAGCTGGGAGAAAAAACTTGCGCCTCTCAAAGAGTATTTATCACGAATCTAGGCCTGTTATCTGTCACCTGGCCCACCAGCTGGACCCTGGAGGAACCGAAAAACTGGTCTATAAAATGGCGCTTGCCCTGCGGGAAAAGTATGAAGTCCTCGTCTGCACCCTTGAAAAACCCGGGGTCTTTGGGGCGGCCTTGCGCCGTGCCGGTATCCCCGTTTATCCCCTTTTTCGAGAACCGGGTATCGACTTCAACGTCATCTTCTCCCTGAAACGCATCTTTCAGAGACACCAGGTGGCTTTAGTCCACGCCCATCAATATTCTCCTTTTTTCTATGCCATTCTTACTAAATTTATCTATCCCCACCTAAAGGTTCTCTTTCAGGAACACGGGCGCCATTATCCAGAAATTGACAAGCCCCTGCGGAAGCTGATCAATAGATTTTTCTTTCAACCCTTCACCGGGGCCATTGTTTCCGTCTCTCAGGAAGTGAAAGAAAGGCTTGTCCGCTATGAAGGGCTTAAGGCCGAGCGCATCAGGGTAATTTATAATGGCATCGAGGATGTTTGCCGGCTCTCCGCCTCTGAGAGAAATGAGCTTCGATCCTCTTGGGGCTTTCATCCAGAAGAGGTAGTGGTGGCCACCGTGGGAAGATTTGATCCCATAAAAAACCTTCCCCTTCTTTTGCTGGCCCTGGCGCTTGCGCGCCAGAAAGTTCCGAAGCTCAGGGGCCTTTTGATCGGAGACGGGCCGGAAATGGAAAGGCTCAAGACTTTAACCCGGAAACTGGGGCTTGAAAAAACGGTCGTCTTCACTGGTTTTCGAAAAGACGCAGTCCGGCTCCTCCAGATGGCCGATATCTTTGCGCTTTCAAGCCTGAGCGAGGGGACTTCTCTGGCCCTTTTAGAAGCCATGGCCTGCGGTCTTCCCGTGGTGGCCACCGCGGTGGGGGGGAATCCTGAAATTGTAGAAGATGGAAAAACCGGGCTTTTGGTCCCCAGCGAGGACCCTCCGGCCCTGGCTGGAGCCCTCTGGTTGCTGGCAGAAAATCCCTCCCTGAGAGAAAAATTAGGGCAAAGAGGCCGGGAAAAATTTGAAAAAAAATTTCTCTTTTCCCAAATGCTTTCTGCTTACGAAAAGCTTTATCAAGAGCTTGTCTTTTGCCCTGAAAAAGAGGGGAAATTATGTGCGGTCTGGTAGGTTTTGTCTCTCTGAAGGGCTTGCCACCTGATATTGGGAAAGAAGTCAAACGGGCCACCCTCCTTCTTTCGCACCGGGGGCCGGATGAGGAAGGATTTTATCAGGATCAATACTGTGCCCTGGGTCACCGGAGATTGGCCATCATTGACCTGGCAAGCGGAAAACAGCCCCTTTTAGACGAAAAAGCTGGCCTAGTCATCGTCTTTAACGGAGAAATTTATAACTTTCTGGAACTGAAAAAGGAACTTGCGGGAAAAGGATTTTTATTCCAGACCAACAGCGACACAGAGGTCATTCTTAGGGCCTATCAGGCCTGGGGGCCGGAATGTGTTCGGTATCTAAACGGAATGTTTGCCTTTGCCATCTGGGATGTTTCTCGCAAACGTCTCTTTTTTGCCAGGGACCGTCTGGGCAAAAAGCCCTTTTATTTCCGCGCCCAGGATGACTCTTTCTTTTTCGCCTCAGAGCTCAAAGCCCTCTTGCCTCATGGAAAAAAAAGGCTTTCACCAGAGGCCCTTGATTGCTACTTTAACTTTGGTTACATCCCCTCTCCGCTAACTATCTTCGAAGACTTTCAAAAACTTCCCCCGGCCCATGCCGGAATTTTTTCCCCTGAAGGGCTCAAGATTTTCCGCTACTGGGAGCTTGATTTCAACCCCCGCTCCTACCACCTGGAGGAGGCCCTTGAGGAATTTTTCTCCCTTTTTGCCGAAGCTGTGGAAAGAAGGCTAATAAGTGAGGTGCCACTTGGGGCCTTTCTTTCCGGAGGAGTTGACTCGCCCCTGGTGGTGGCCCAGATGCAGAAAATTCTTTCTTCACCTGTCCTTACTAACGCCATCGGTTTTGAAGATGGAAAAGACGAGCTTCCTCTGGCCCGACGTTTTGCTTCTTACCTCGGGACGGATCATCGCGAATTTCTGGTAAGGCCGGAGGCTGCTAAAATCCTTCCCGAACTCATCTGGTATCTTGATGAACCCCTGGCAGACTCAAGCGTCATCCCCACTTTTTACGTCTGCCAGATGGCTCGCCGGAATGTAACCGTGGCCCTTTCAGGAGACGGGGGAGACGAAAGTTTCGGGGGTTACACTTTTCGCTATCTACCCCATTTCTGGGAATCCCGTCTCAGACAGAAACTTCCTCTCCCTTTAAGAAGCGGCCTCTTGGGCCTGATCGGAAAGATATATCCCCGCGCGGCCTGGCTCCCCAAACCTTTGCGTTTAAAAAGCATCTTCCAGAACCTTGCCGTCTCAGATGCCAGGGCCTTTTATCAGGATTTGAGCTGGCTTCCGCCGGATATACGGGAAAAAATCTATACCCCTTATTTCTGGAAAGAGCTTGCCGGTTTTAGCCCCCTAGAAAAAGTTCTTCCCCTTTACGAAAAGGTTGAAGGGCTTGATCCCCTGAGCCGGGCCCAGTTTGTGGACCTCCACTTTTATCTCCCTGAAGACGTGCTGGTGAAGGTAGATCGTATGAGCATGGCGGTGGCTTTGGAGGTGAGGGCCCCTCTTCTGGATTATCACCTGATTGAATTTGCCGCCACCCTTCCGTTAGAGCTAAAAATAAAGGGGCGAAAGGGGAAAATACTCTTGCGTGAGGCCTTAAAGCGGTT
>JALSPN010000113.1 GCA_026985945.1 Thermodesulfobacteriales bacterium | reverse complement strand
CGAAAACGTGAGTATTAAAGATGATGCTGACGGCACTAAACTGGTATTTTATGACCCGATTCCGGGAGGAACCGGATTTTTGCCGCTCATCTTAAAGTTTTGGTCGGACATAGTGCTTAGCGCCAAAATTGCTATTGAACAATGTGATTGCGAAGAGGCCTGTTATAACTGCCTTCTACACTATCGTAACCAGCCCTATCACAACCTCATGAGCCCTCGCTTTGATCGAGGACCTTTTACCGTGGCAAAAAGAACATGATATTCCACCCAATTATGTTGAGGTTGATATTGATGAAGAGCAACTTGAAAGTCCGGCGGAAGAACGGTTTTTAAAGATTCTGGAAAAACGCGGATTCCCTGCGCCGGTTCCACAATTTGAGGTTATTCTGGGCGGCTCCCAAAAAACGATAGCCGATTTTGCCTATCCGGACCAAAGAATTCCGATCTATATTGACGGACTCTCTGAAGGCATACACGGAAATCCTCTTCAACCACAAAAAGACAAACTTTTAAGAGCCAAAGCCCAGGCCAAGGGTTACAGAATCCTGGAAATCCCCGCTGAGGCTCTTCACGACAAAACCATGCTGGCCGATTACCTGGATATATTAAGCGATTGTCTGAGTTAATTGCAAAGCAGAATTATTTCTTATTAAACTAAGGTAAATTTTCTCTTGAGAATGATACTGTCTAATTTTGGTGGGATCTTTGTAAAACACCTTTTCTTAGGGCCCGTTCTAGGATCCGTTCCTAATTTTTTCGTTTCGAAAAATGGAACGGATCCCTTGTGGTTGTGCTTAAAACACTGATCTCGGTAATTTTGTAAAGGTCTCTCAAAAATATTTAGCCGGAATCAAAAGTGTTGACGATTAAATAAAAGGGGCTCACCATTAAAGCATGGAAGATGATGTTGCTAAGGCCTTGGCCTACCAGGTAAAGAGGGATCTTGCCGAACGCTATTTTGGCCTGCGCAAGCTCATAGAAGAAGACTCAGCCAATTATTTCCGGCAAGTTGAAAAGATCAAAAAGGAACTTTTGCCTCCCCTTAAAAAGGACTGGTTTCGCATGTATGTTCTCCTGGTGGATCAGGGCTTTGCCCGCGAATTTGCGGAACTGGTAGGGTTTTCTTCTCCTCCGTTTTACGAAGAATTTTTAAAGCTTAAAGACCCTTTCTCCCTTCTTGAAGGCTTAACTCTTAAAGGCCTTACCCTTAAGGGGAAGTTCAAAAATCTGGTTCGTGAAGCTTACGAGAGGCTTTACGAGGGCATGAACAAATATCAAAAGGCCTTTAAGGAAGCCCGGGTGGAGGCGGAGGTCATAAATCACGAGATTGAGCTTTTCAAGGAGAAATATGATCTCAGTGAAATCATGCAATTTCTAAAAAGTCTCGAAGTCTCTTCTGCCTTTGCAGATTTGGGGCATACTTCTCTTGAGGAATCCGTCAAAAACCTGGAAAGATCGCTTTCTTTTGAAAAAATCCCTCCACCAGAAAAATTTATTCCCCTCCTCCCGCAAATTCCGCCTCTTAAAAACATCAAAACGGAGCTTGAAGCCCTGGCCACTGTAGTCGTGAGGTATCATCTTGCAGAGGTCAAAAAGATAGTCCAGTATGTCAAATCTCATCCTCCGGGTTAAAAAGGACATTATCCGTTACGAACTTCTTGCCAGAGGGGAGAGGGTCCTTATAGCGGTTTCCGGTGGGCCGGATTCCATGGCCCTTCTTGAGATACTTTATTCCTTGCAGAAGGAATTTACTCTCGAGCTCTTCGTGGCGCACTATTATCATTGTTTGAGGCCGGAGGCGTTGCAGGAGGCCCTTTTTGTAAAAAGGGAAGCTGAGAGGCGAGGGCTTCCCTTTATTTTGGGGGCCTCACCGGTGAGGGCTTACGCCTGCCGGGAAAAGATCTCTCTTGAGGCTGCAGGCCGGGAATTACGCTATCGCTTTTTCGAAAGAATAGCCGAAGAGCTTGGGCTTACCAAAATTGCCCTGGCTCACCAGGCCGATGATCTGGCAGAAGAGGTGCTTTTGCGTTTTATCCGGGGAGCCGGGCGCCGGGGGCTGGCCGGGATCCCCGTCAAAAGGGGAGGAATTTTTATTCGCCCGCTTTTGATGATCTCTCGGGAAAGGATCTTAGAATTTTTAGAAAAAGAAGAGATCCCCTATGTGGAAGATCCCTCAAACAGAGACCCCCGGTTTTTGCGAAACAAGGTAAGACATCTTTTAATTCCCTTCCTTGAAAAACATTTTCATAAAAGGGTGAAGGAGTGTCTTAAACGCACGGCCCTTCTGGTGGCGGAAGAAGAAGAGTTTTTGAGCTGCCTGGCACTTGAAAATCTCCAG
Source organism: Thermodesulfobacteriales bacterium (assembly GCA_026985945.1). Taxonomy (GTDB): domain Bacteria; phylum Desulfobacterota; class Thermodesulfobacteria; order Thermodesulfobacteriales; family Thermodesulfatatoraceae; genus Thermodesulfatator. Next base: position 913 of record JALSPN010000113.1, on the reverse strand, counting down.
AAATACGGGCGCAAGGAAAAATATACCTTTCATCTGAGTGTAAAAGGTCTTAAGAATTTACCCCTGGCGCTGAGGCGCAGGATTTATCTGGAGGCCCTCAAAGCCATCGGAGTCCCGCTCTTTAGGGTAAGATTGAGCCATCTTGAACAAATAGAGCGCCTTCTTCAGGGAAAAACGCGGGGAGATATAGATCTGCCGGGGGGATATCTGGCCCGTAGAGAGCCTGGAAGACTGGTCTTTAAGGCCGCCTCAGCCCGAATTCCTTCTTTTGAGATCGAAATAAACGGCCCGGGAGAATATCTTTTGCCTTTCGGGGGGAGGCTTAAAGTTTATTACGCCCCCTGCGGGGAGGCTCCTCAAGGAGCTTTATTGTTCGATCCTCAAAAGGTCAGCTTTCCCTTAATAGTCCGTTCTCCCAGGCCCGGGGATCGCATTCGGGTTGCCGGCCTTAAAGGGCGGAAAAAACTCAAAAAAATCTTTTGGGAGAGAGGACTTTCTCACGAAGCCCGCCGAAGCTGGCCAGTAGTGGAAAAGGAGGGGGAAATAATTGCCCTGGCCCGGTTTCTGGTAGCAGAAGGCCTTATCCCACAAGGAGAAAAGGCCCTGGTATTGGAATTTGAAAATCTCCCCTCTTAAATTAGTTAATTGGTTAAAAAGGACACCCCCCGTGGAACCCAATCTTCCTGAGAAAACAAAACTTAAACCGAAAGTTAGCGTTTCTCGAATCCTGCAATTGCCAAAATATTTAAAGAGATTTAAATTAAAAGAAATCTTGAAAAATCTTATTTGAGGTGAGGGATTTGCGAAGCTTTTATCGAAACCTAACCATTTGGCTACTCATCGCCCTGGTAATGATCTTCCTCTTCAATTTTGTGAACAATCCCCGCCCCAAGGGGACGGAGATTTCTTATAC
>JALSPN010000112.1 GCA_026985945.1 Thermodesulfobacteriales bacterium | reverse complement strand
GGCCCATCAAAATATGGAAGAAAAAGAGGCCCTGGAGCAAGAATTATTCCTCACCCTGGCGAAGCTGGTCTTTAAGGAGCTTCTTTCGCGGAGCCCGGCAGAAAATGAATTTGACTATTTTTTGACTTATTATCGCAGCCATTTAGAACTTTTGAGAAAAGAGCTCTCCCAGGCCCCAGAAGGCGCCTTTTCCCTTTCTCATGAACATCCTGAAGAATGTCTCTCGTTCTGTTTAAAGCTCTTCCTCGATAAAGGAAAGATCAGCCACTGAAAGAAAGAGCTTGGCAATCCTTTGAAGAAGAGCGAGCCGGTTTTCCCTTAGGGCCTTATCTTCTACCATGACAAAGATTTTATCGAAGAAGCGGTCAATAAAGCCTTTAAGGGTTAATAGTTCGCCAAGGGCCTTTTCGTATTGACCGGCTTCAAGATAGGGGAACACCTCCTCCCGCACCTTTCGATAGGCTTCATATAACTCCCTTTCAGCCTCTTCCACGAGAAGCTTCTCCTCAAAGGGAAGCTCCTCTTCGAGTTTTTTGACCATGTTCATTACCCGTTTAAAACCCACCGCGAGAGCCGTAAAATCCGGGCTTTTTCTCACTTTTTCTAGAGCTTCAAGGCGTTTTAAGACGTCTTGGGGGTCATCAAATCCCACCGCCATCACAGCCCTGATAGAAGCCTTTTCAAAGCCCCGGCTGGCTAGGGCACTTTCGAGGCGACGCGCAAGGAATTGTTTGACTTCAAGGAGGGTTTCACGGGGGGTTTTTTCGAGAAAATCCTCAAGGAGCTTTAAGGCTTCGTTGATAAAACCTGAAAGGGAGAGGGAATAACCGCGGGCCAGAAGGATTTCAATCAGTCCGTAGGCTGCTCTTCGCAGGCCAAAGGGATCCGTCGTCCCGGTAGGCTTCTCACCGATTCCGAAAAAGGCACAGAGAGTATCCATTTTGTCTGCCAGGGCCACAAGAGCGCCCGTGGTGGTCTGGGGAAGTTTGCCCCCGGCGGTGAGGGGAAGATAGTGTTCATAAATGGCTTCGGCCACTTCTTTTTCTTCTCCCGAAAGGAGCGCGTATTCACGCCCCATTATTCCCTGGAGGCTTGGAAACTCCTGGACCAGTTCGGTAACCAGATCCGCTTTGGCCAGGTGGGCAGCCCTCTGGGCCAGGGAAACTTTTTCGGGAGCAAGCTTTCTGGCAAGCCAGGCGGAAAGGGCCTCCAGGCGCTTGGTCTTGTCGTAAAGGGTTCCCAGTTTGGCATGGTAAACCACATTTGCCAGTTCCTTTACCCTTTCGGCCAGGGGAATCTTTCGATCTCTTTCGAAATAAAAACCGGCATCTTCAAGTCTCGCTTTGAGAACCCTCTCATGCCCGGCACGCAAAAGGGAGGGATCTGGCGGTTTGATGTTGTTTATCGCGATGAAGTAAGGAAGAAGTTTCCCTTCCTGATCCACTACGGCAAAATACCGCTGATGCTCTCTCATGGCCGTGATGAGGACCGGCTCTGGCAGGGCAAGAAATTTCTTGTCGAATTTACCTAAAGTGGCATAAGGGAACTCCACCAGGTTGGCGTTTTCATGCAGGAGATCCGGGTCTTCTAGGGCTTTGCCCTTTACCTCTAAGGCCGCGGCGGTGATCTCATCTTTGGTGCGGGCCAGGCGTTCTTCAGGCTCAACGATTACGAAGGCCTCCCGCAAGCGGCGGACGTAGCCCACAAAGTCTTCCACTTCAAAGGCCTCAGGGGCCATAAAGCGGTGGCCAAATGTCAGGGCCTGAGCCTTAAGGCCTGCCACTTCCAGAGGGACGACCCGTTTTCCGTAAAGGGCCAGCACCCATCTTATGGGCCGGGCAAAACGGATCTTGTGCGAAGCCCAGCGCATGGATTTCGGGAAAGGAAGGGAGACGATGAGACGATACAGAAGATCTGGAAGAAGCTCAAAAGTTTCTTTCCCTTTGATGGTTTTGACGAGACAGATATATTCCCCTTTGGGTGTTTTTTTGATCTGGAGCTCTTCTGTCGATACCTGGTGCTTTTTGGCAAAGCCTAAAGCCGCCTTGGTAGGGCGGCCTTCAAGGTCAAAGGCAGCTTTTGCCGGAGGGCCAAGTATTTCTTCCTGCCGATCAGGTTGTCTTTCCTGAAGGCCGGCCACGGAAAGGGTAAGTCTTCTTGGAGTTCCCAAAGTCTTGAGCCCCTCATAATTTAGACCTAGGTGGTGGAACTCCTGGGCGGCCAGATCCTTCAGGGCCTTTAAGGCCGGATCTAGAAAACGGGCAGGCAGTTCTTCGGTGCCAATTTCAAACAAAAGATCCTTTGCCATCTGTATTCCCTCAAGATTTTTTTAACCAGGCCTGGGCGGATTTTTTGGCCAGCGCTCTCACCCGGGCGATGTAGGCGGTTCGTTCCGCCACAGACAAAGCCCCGCGGGCATCCAGAAGATTGAAAAGGTGAGAGCACTTTATACAGCAATCATAGCCCGGAAGGGCAAGCCCCAGCTCCAGCAAACGCAGCCCCTCCCTCTCCCAGGCATCGAAGAGCTCCTTTAACATCTCCACGTCGGCCTCGTCGAAATTGTAAATGGAATACTCCACTTCTGCCCGATGATGGATGTCGCCGTAACGGATTTTCTCATTCCAGGCCAGATCAAAGACGTTGTCCACCCCCTGAAGATACATGGTAAGCCGCTCCAGCCCGTAAGTTATCTCCACCATTACCGGATCACAATCAAAGCCACCTACCTGTTGAAAGTAGGTAAATTGGGTGATTTCCATGCCGTCGAGCCAGACTTCCCAGCCCAGGCCCCAGGCTCCCAGAGTGGGAGATTCCCAGTCGTCCTCTACAAAGCGGACGTCATGTTCTTTAAGCTTTAAGCCGAAGGCCTCAAGACTCTGAAGGTAAAGATCCTGAATGTCGTCTGGTGAGGGTTTAATAACCACCTGATATTGATAATAATGTTGGAGGCGGTTTGGGTTTTCGCCGTAACGGCCATCAGTTGGCCGGCGGCAGGGCTGCACATAGGCCGCAGCCCAGGGCTCAGGCCCCAGGGCCCGCAGAAAGGTTGCAGGATGAAAGGTGCCAGCTCCCACTTCCATATCGTAAGGCTGAAGAATGAGACATCCCTTTTCGGCCCAAAAACGGTTCAGGGTGGCAATAACATCCTGAAAATACATCTGCAGCCTCCGCCAGGATTTCGGTCCCCAAAGCTTAGACGCTAACGGGATTTTTCTCAAGAGATGGGAGTTTAGATAATGATAATTCTTAAGAG
>JALSPN010000111.1 GCA_026985945.1 Thermodesulfobacteriales bacterium | reverse complement strand
TGAAGTCCTTGCTCTCGACAAAAAAAGACGCGAACTCCTTACGCGGGTCGAAAAGCTTCGTCACGAACGCAAGGTAGCTTCCGAAGAGATCGGGCGCCTCAAACGGGAGGGCAAAGACGCCGGCCCTCAGATGGAAGCGGTCAAGTCCCTGGGGGAAGAGCTCAAAAGGCTTGAAGGAGAATTAAGAGAGGTTGAGGCCAGGCTGCGGGCCCTTCTTCTGGAAATTCCCAATCTTCCTCACGAATCCGTCCCCCCGGGGGAGGACGAAAATGACAACCAGGTCGTTAAGCGCTGGGGTGATTTGCCGGATTTTGGCTTCTCACCCCGTCCGCACTGGGAGATCGGAGAGAGGCTTGGCATTTTTGACTTTTCAAGGGCGGCCAAGATTACCGGAAGCCGTTTCGTAGTCTATCGCGGAGCGGGAGCGCGCCTTGAAAGGGCCCTTATAACCTTCATGCTGGACCTCCACACCAGGGAACATGGTTACCGGGAAGTCCTTCCCCCTTTCATCGTAAACGAGGCCTCCATGATCGGAACCGGCCAGCTACCCAAGTTCAAGGACGATCTTTTTAAGCTCGAAGATTGGGACTACTATCTTGTCCCCACGGCAGAGGTCCCGGTGACCAATCTCCACCGGGATGAGATCCTTCCCGAGGAGGCCCTACCTCTTTATTACGTGGCCTATACGCCCTGCTTTCGGGCGGAGGCCGGGGCCCACGGCCGGGATGTAAAGGGCATTATCCGTCAGCACCAGTTTAATAAAGTAGAACTGGTAAAATTTTCTCATCCCGAAACCTCTTACGACGAGCTTGAAAGCCTCACGCTTGATGCCGAGGAGGTGCTTCAGAAGCTTGGCCTTCCTTACCGGGTGGTGGTCCTCTGCACGGGAGATCTGGGTTTTGCAGCGGCCAAAACTTATGATATTGAGGTCTGGGCCCCGGGGCAGAACCGCTTTGTAGAGATCTCTTCCTGCAGCAATTTCGAAGATTATCAGGCCCGGCGGGCCGGTATCCGTTTTCGTCCCAAAGATGGCAAAAAACCCCGCCTTGTCCACACCCTGAACGGCTCCGGGCTGGCTGTGGGGCGCACCCTGATGGCCATCCTTGAAAATTACCAGCAAAAAGACGGCACGGTGGTGATCCCTGAGGTCTTAAGGCCTTACCTGGGGGGCCAGGAAGTAATTGAGCCGGAGAAGGTGCCTTTTTAAAGTTTTTGATCCGGTTATGCGGGATGCTCTCTTTCTCCTTACAGGAATTATCTTGCTTTATGCCGGTGGAGAGGTGCTGGTTTATTCTGCCACCCGCGTGGCCCTTCTTTTGCGGGTCTCCCCCCTGGTGATCGGCCTTACGCTCGTAGCCTTCGGCACCTCAGCCCCTGAACTTGCCGCCACTCTGGTGGCAAGCTTTAAAGGCTTTGGAGATGTGGCCTTCGGCAATGTTGTCGGTTCAAACATCGCCAATTTGGGGCTGGTCCTGGGGCTGGCGGCTCTGGTGCGCCCGGTTAGAACCACGGCACGGTTCGTGGCCCAGGAAGTGCCCTTTATGATCTTTGCCGGAGCCCTTCTTTTTGGAATGGCAAGAGACGGTTATCTCGGCCGTAAAGAGGGCCTTTTCTTTCTTTTTTTCCTCTTCCTTTTCCTATGGTTTTTGCTTCGAAGAGACGCCTCGGTGGCAGCCCTTGATGCCGGTGAGAAAAGAGCTCCCAGGAGAAAGATCTTTCTTTACACCCTGGGAGTCTTTGGCGGGGTAGCCCTTCTTTCTTTCGGGGCCAATGTTCTGGTGGAGGGGGCGGTGGGAATTGCCAGGCATTTCGGGGTCTCAGAAAGGGTCATCGGCCTCACTCTTGTGGCCGTGGGGACAAGCCTTCCGGAGCTTGCTTCCACGCTTGTGGCAGCTTACCGCCGGGCGGGGGACATAATCCTCGGAAACATTATCGGCTCTAATATCATGAACATCCTGGCCATCCTGGGGATTACCCCCTTGATACATCCTTTTTCTTTCAGCCAACAAAAGATCGTGCTTGATCTCGCCGTCATGATGGCCTTTTTCCTGGTAACCTGGGCCATGCTTGCTCACCACAGATTGCTGGGGCGTTTTAAGGGGGCCCTTCTTCTGGGGGCTTACATTCTCTACATATTTTACCTTTACCGGTAGGGAAGACAGGGGCGTTTGCCTTTTCTCCCCAGATAAAACCAGAGAAAGATACCCGCTATCACCATCAGAAGGCAGAATTGCTGGCCCCTTGTCATCCAGCCGAAAAGAAGCGGCACTCCCACGTCAGGTTCCCGGAAGAACTCGATGAAAAAGCGTATGCTTCCGTAAGCGATCAGGAAAAGCGCAAATTTAAGGCCACAGGGCCATTCCTTGCGACGCCATTTCCAGAGCAGGAGAAAGAGGACCAGGCCTTCCCCCAAAGCCTCGTATAGCTGAGAGGGATGACGAGGATAGGGGCCTCCCCTGGGAAAGATCATGGCCCAGGGAAGATCTGTCAGGCGGCCGTAGAGTTCGCCATTGATAAAGTTTCCCAGCCTTCCCAGCCCCAGGCCGATGGGGGCTGGCACCACGAAAAGATCCGCCCAGAACCAGAAATTGAACCCCTTCTTTCGGCAATAGAGAAGGCCAGTGATGATTACACCCAGAAGTCCACCATGGAAAGACATCCCCCCGTGCCAGAGGGCAGGGATCTCCAGAGGGTGTTTGAGATAGTAGCCCGGAAAATAGAAAAAGACGTGCCCCAGTCGGGCGCCTATGATCAGGCCCAGGGCCAGCCAGAAAATTAGGTTTTCGAGCTCCGGGAGGAGTTCTTGAAGGCCTCTTTCCAGGAGTTGTTTTTTGGTCAGGAAATAAGCGGCCAAAAAGCCCAGAAGATACATGAGGCCATACCAGCGCACGGCAAGCGGGCCGATCTTTACGATTACCGGATTAATTTCAGGATAGGAAAGCATGGCCTTATTATATCTCTTTCCTCTCGGTGCAGAAGGTTTTCTGTTATTGTGTACCAAAGGCTTTGTATTTTGAGCTGATTTCCCTGCCCCTTCAGTTGTAGATTTTAGAATTAAGAATAAAGGTGTTTGGGAATTTTTCATATAGCTTTAGGCCCGAAAGCCTGTTTTACTGAATAAGTTCAAAATTGGCTGATATTTGCAGGATTTTCAGGTCCGGTCGTGTCTACGAAGATTATCTGTTTTTTCTTCTACACCACAAGTTTTGTGGTTTAGTGCCAGGTAGAGACAGAAAAAAGGGTTATTTTTGGGCAGGGG
>JALSPN010000110.1 GCA_026985945.1 Thermodesulfobacteriales bacterium | reverse complement strand
CTGCCAGTTCAAAAAGTTTGGCAAAAAATTCCTCTGTCCCCATGCCCCTCCCGCCAGCTACCACTACTTTGGCCTGTGAAAGATCGACTTTTCTGGCAGGACGGGGGCGTCTTTCAAGGACTTTAAGGGAAGAACTTGCCAGGTCTTCTTCGGCAGGGGCAAATTCTTTTACCTCTCCCCTCCGCTTGGGATCTTCCTTGGCCTTTGGGAACACCCCCGGCCGCACCGTGGCCATCTGAGGCCTGGTGAGGGAGACAATTTTGGCCATTACATTTTCCCCAAAAGAGGGCCTTATCTGGATTAAGGCCCGGTCTTCCTCCCGGATTTCGAAAGCAATACAATGGGCGGTAAGCCCCAGGCGCAGGGCTCCTGCTACCCGGGGTGCCACCGCCTGGCCCCTGGAAGTAGCTGAAAAAAGAAAAATCTCTGGTTCTTCCTGGCGAATCATCTTAACCAGGACCCGGCTTATAACATCGTCAAGGAATTGCTCAAAAACTGGATGGGAGGTGTAAAGGACCTCATCGGCCCCGTGACGGATAAGACTCTGAGCTTTTTCTTCCTGGTGGGGAGGGGCCAAAAAATAGGCCTGCACTATCCCGCCAAGCTTTTGCGCCAGGGCCCTGGCCTCAGAAAGGAGTTCAAAAGACACCGGGTGTAACCCCTCTCCAGCCCATTCTGCAAAAATAGCCACCTTACCAGAAGACATCTTTCCTCCTAAATGAGCCCTCTTTCTTTGAGGATGCTTATTAGGCGGTCCACCGTTTCCTCGGGAGGACCTTCCAGGAATTCTCTTTTTCCTTCGTAGGTGGGGCTGAAAATCTCTACCACCCGGGTGGGTGAGCCTCCAAGTCCGAGTAAAGATGGATCCGCCTCAAGCTCTGAAGCCGAAAGAGTCGGTATCTCTTGATCCATTATTTCAAGAAGCCTTTTGATGGATGGCGGACGGGGATCGTTGCTTTCAGGCTCGATGGTCATGAGCACCGGAAGTTTTACTTCAAGGACTTCTTCTCCTTCATCAGTGGCACGAACCAGCTTCCAGCTATTTTCATCGGGGATGATCTCCTTCACCCAGATTACCGAAGGCCACTCGAGCCAGGCTGCAAGTTCAGGCCCCACCTGGGCGGTCTCTCCATCGATAGACACCTTGCCACAAAAGATGGCCTCAAAAGGCCCAAGCTTTCGGGCCGCCAGAGAAAGAACATAGCTGGTTGCCAGGGTATCAGCCCCGGCAAAGGCCCGATCTGACAGAAGAAAGACTTTATCCGCCCCACAGGCATAAGCTTCCTTAAGGAGCGGGGCGGCGTTTAGAGGACCCATCATGGCCGCCACCACCTCTGCGCCGATTTTTTCTTTAAGTTCCACCGCGGCTTCGAGAGCATAACGGTCGGCAGGATTTAAGACGAGGGCAGCACTTTCTCTTTTGAGGGTGTGTGTTTCCGGGTCCACTTTGACGCTTCCCGGTTCCGGGACAGGCTTTAAGCAAACCATAAAACGCATAGAGATCCTCCTAGCCTATCTCAAGAGGGGCCACGAATTTGGGAAGCTCCCGGGCGATGACGTTGCGCTGGATTTCGTTGGTCCCCTCGTAGATCTGGAGGCATTTGGCATCCCGCATCATTTTTTCTACCGGAAAATCACGCATATAACCAAAGCCTCCCATCATCTGAACCGCCCGCTCGGCCACCCACATGGCCACATCTGAGGCAAAGGCCTTGGCCATGGCGGAGGCGGCAGAGATGTTTTTGGCCCCGGAATCTATAAAACGGGCTGCATTGTAAACCAGGGCCCGGGCGGCCTCGATCCTCATGGCCATCTCAGCAAAAGTGTGGCTGACCGCCTGAAAATTATAGACCGGCTGCCCGAACTGGATCCGCTTGCGGGCATGGTGGAGAGCTACCTGAAGGGCTCCCTGGGCCAGGCCCACGGCCTGGGCCCCCACCCCGGGGCGAGAAAGATCAAGGGTTTTCATGGCGATGATAAAGCCCATCCCTTCCCGCCCCAAAAGGCGCTCTTTGGGAAGGCGGCAATTGGAGAAGAAAAGTTCCGTGGTCGTTGAGGCCCGAAGACCCATCTTTTTTTCCTTTCTCCCGATTACAAAGCCCGGATCCCCCTTCTCCACGATAAAGGCGCTGGCCCCTCGAGCTCCTTTTTTGGGGTCCGTAAGGGCTATGACCGTATAGATATCTGCCACCCCCCCGTTGGTGATCCACTGTTTTATGCCGTTTAGGACGTAATAATCTCCTTCTTTGCGGGCCGTGGTCCTGATAGCGGCCGCATCAGAGCCCGCCTGGGGTTCGGTGAGGGCAAAGGCGCAGAGTTTTTTTCCGGCTGCTATAGCGGGTAAATATTTCTGTTTCTGCTCTTTGTTGCCGGCAATCAGGATGGGGTAGGCCCCAAGCCCACTGGCAGCAAAAGTGGTGGAGACACCGGCACAATATTTGGAGAGGGTCTCTATTGCCAGGCAATTTTCAAAGGTTCCAAAGCCAAGGCCCCCGTATTCTCTGGGAATAAAGAGGCCGAAAAGGTCTGCCTGAGCGAGGGCCTTTAAAGGACGGGGGTCGCATTTTTCTTCTTCATCCCATTTGAGAGCATAGGGGGCAATAAACTCCCGTCCGATACGATCTGCCACTTCTACGATCAATTTTTGGGCGGGACTGAGGGAATAATCTATCACCATGGCTTACCTCCCGGCCCTAATCTTTACCTTGGGCCTTCCAGGAATACAAGCCAAAGCTTAACTCAAATTCCTCAAAGTGGCCGCCAGGAAGGAAAAAGGAGCTTGCCCGCCTGGTAGCGACGCCCGCTTGCCCCGTTGGCCAGAAATACCCAGAGCCCCTCAGGGCCCTGGGCCAGAATGAGCCTGCCATTGGGCGCAAAAAAGGGAGCTTCAAAATTTCCTTCTTCCGTAATCTTTACCGGCTCTCCTCCCTGTGGATCAATGGTGTAAAGGACAAAACGACCTCTTTCCTGAGAGGCATAGACGATGCGATCCCCGGTGGGAGACCAGCTGGGAGAAACGTTGTAGGAACCCTGAAAGGTAAGGCGCCTTATTCCCCGCGTTTTCAGGTTGAGGATGTAAATCTGAGGGGAGCCGGAACGATCCGAGACGAAGGCCAGCTCTTTTCCGTCTGGAGAAAAGCTCCCACCGGTATTCACTCCTTCACCAAAGGTGAGGCGTTTTAAGATCTTTCCCGAAAGATCAAGGAGATAAAGATCCGGGTTTCCGTCCTTGCTGAGCGTTACCACCAGTTTGTCTCCTGCCGGGTGCCAGACCGGGGAA
>JALSPN010000109.1 GCA_026985945.1 Thermodesulfobacteriales bacterium | reverse complement strand
CGGCTCAAGAAGCGGGTCTCAAACGTCTGGATGACCGGGTGGAACAGCGTCTTCTCTGGCTTAGTCTCTAATGCCGGATATCTACGCTATTGGTGATATTCATGGTTGTCTCTTCGCGCTGGAGGCCTTGCTTGAAAAATTACCTTTGAAGTGGGGGGAGGATTATCTCGTCTTTCTGGGAGATTACATCGATCGCGGGCCTGATCCTCGAAAGGTGCTTGAGGTGGTCATGGAGCTTAAAGAAAGCTATCCCGAAAAAGTAATCCCTCTCCTTGGGAATCACGAGTGGATGTTTTTGAATTACCTTGCAGGGAGAGAAAAAGAAATTTATCTCCTTAATGGCGGAGAGGTTACCCTTTTGCAATTCATGGAGGGAGGCCGTCTTTGCATCCCGGAAGCGGTCATTTCCTTTCTTAAAGGGCTTCCCTTTTTCTGGGAGACAGAAAGATATATTTTCGTCCATGCCGGCCTGCGGCCGGGAAAACCATTAGCAGAGCAGGATCCGCAGGATTTGCTCTTTATCAGAGGGGAATTCATTTATTCCGATTACGACTGGGGCAAAAGGGTCATTTTTGCCCATACCCCTTTTGCCAGGCCTTTTCTGGCACCCAACAAGATCGGGATCGATACGGGCTGTGTTTATGGAGGAGAGCTCACCGCGGTCGTATTACCGGAGGTAGATTTTTATTTTCAATCCTGTTAGGAGGTGTGAACATGCCCTACGACGATGAAAGGGAACGTCTTTCCTGGCGCGAGATCGACAAGTTGCGTGATCGAAGTCCACATACCAGACGGCGTCGTGAGGAGACTCAGGCCGAACGTGCGCTTAAAAACAAATGGCTCAAGGAGCGTTACCTTAAGGAAGTCGAAAAGCTTTTCGCCGGCAAAAAGGGGAGCAAAGACCACGAAAAGGCCCTTCAAAAAATCCACAAAGCTTACGGGACGAACCGTTTTACCAAAGCGGTGCGTGACTATGTTAAAGAATACGGGCTTCCTGATGATTGGGGGACCCTGATCCTCCTTTTAGATCACAAAGACGCCGAGATCGTCTGTGAAGCCCTGAAGGCCCTAAAAGAGCTTTATCCGGATAAAGGCCCGGTGGAACAACAGGGGTTTATGAGCAAGGTGCGGGTGCTTTCTCTCACTTCCAAATCCGAAAGGGTGCAGGAAGAAGCCCTGGCAGTTCTAGAAGAGCTTCAGGCCTGATGCTTTCGTCTCTGGTGGATCAGTATCTTTCGGTTTTGGCAGTCGAAAAAGGATACTCCCCCAGGACCATTGAGGCTTACGCTGCGGATTTAAACGACTTCCTTGATTTTTTGCAGAAGAAGGGGCTTTCAAAGCCTGAAGAAATAAAATCTCCTCACGTCCTCCTTTATCTTGCGGACTTGCGCCGCAGGAATTTTTCTTCTGAGACGGTGGCCCGCAGGCTTTCGGCCTTAAGGGGCTTTTTTCGCTTTTTGGCCCTGGAATATGGCCTTACCGAAAACCCGCTAGCCTTAATCGAAGGCCCAAGACTTTCGCGCAAGCTGCCACTGGTGCTCTCTTCGCGGGAGGTAGAGGCTCTCCTTAAGGCCCCGGATCCTTCCACCCCTTTGGGCCTGCGGGACAAAGCCATGCTGGAGCTCCTTTACGCCTCGGGCTTAAGGGTTTCAGAGCTTGTGGGGCTTAAACTTCACGAAATAAATCTTGAGGTGGGTTTTGTAAGGGTTAAGGGGAAGGGGGAAAAGGAAAGGCTTGTCCCCATAGGAGAGGTGGCGAAAGAGGCCATTTCTCAGTATTTACACCAGGGGCGTCCGAAGCTTGTAAGGAAGCGCTTAAACGAGGATCACCTCTTTGTAAATCGCCTGGGAAGGCCCCTTACCAGGCAGCGATTCTGGCAAATTATCAAGGATTGCGCCGTCCGGGCCGGGCTTGATCCACGAGAAATTACCCCCCACGTGCTGCGTCATTCCTTTGCTACCCACCTTCTGGAAAGGGGGGCTGATCTCCGCACGGTGCAGATGCTCCTCGGGCACACCAATCTTTCCACCACCCAGATCTACACCCACGTCCAGGCCGAAACCCTGCGCCGTATCCATCAAAAATATCACCCACGGGGGTAGATTTTGTCTCGCATTCTTTCCCTTGGCCCGCCGATCACTGTAAAAGCCACGCAGAAAGAGGGGGTAGATGAACTTTTCTCCCGCAGCGGAGAGGAGGCGCTGGTAGTAGAAAAAGAAGGCCGTTTTCTGGGGCTCCTTTCGCGGCTTGTCTGGGAAAAGGCCCGCCTTTACAGGCTATCCTTAACACCGGAAGAACTGGTTTTTGAAATCCCCGAGTTTCAGGACGCAGAGCCCGAAGAAATTTTCTTATATCTCAAAAATCCGCTGGAGCGGGTTTTCTGGAAGGGCTCCCTCCTTTCGTTGAGAGAATTTTGGGCCTTTTTCCCGGAGAGGAGTTTTAAAGGGCGCCGTCTTTCCCTCAAGCCGCCCCTTTCCCTCCTGCGGGAGAGAGTCCTTAAGTTAGCCCGAGATCTAAAAACCGGGGTCTTCCTGGTGGGCGGGGCAGTGCGCGACCTCCTCCTTGAAAAAGAGGTCTTTGACATCGACCTGGTGATAACCAGCAATTGCCAGGCCTTTGCGCAGGCACTTTCTGAAAGTCTTGAAGCTCCGCTCGTTAAGTCCTCTCTTTTTGGGACTTTCAAACTGAGCTGGCAGGGGCTTGAAATAGACCTGGCTCAGGCCCGCTGGGAATATTACGAGGCCCCGGCCAAACTTCCAAAAGTAGCCCCTGGTTCTCTTTCCTGGGATCTTTTCCGGAGAGATTTTACGATCAACACCCTCGCCCTTGAGCTTGAGGAGCTGACCCTGATCGATTTTTACGGTGGCGAAAGGGACCTTGCCGGGTCGCGGCTAGAAGTCCTTCATACCATGAGCCTGGTAGATGATCCCACCCGGATTTTCCGGGCTGCTCGCTACGCTACCCGTTTTAATCTCAAACCCACCAGAAACTTTGAAAGGGCCCTGGCCCTGGCCAAAAAGTTTAGAGCCCTCTCGCTCTTATCTCCCGCACGCCTTAAAAACGAATTGAAGCGCATCCTTATGGAGAAAGATCCCTGGGCCGTCTTTGGCTGGCTTTCGGAGGCGGGTCTTTTGGGAGATATAGGCCTGGAGAAAGAAAACCTCCGCTCCCTCAAAGAGTTGCTAAAAGACCCTTCCTATTCCGCCCTGAAAGATGAAGAAAAGCTTGAGGCGGTCCTCCTCGTCCTTACTCCACCTGAAGACCTGGCCCGTTTCGGTATTTCCCCTCAAAGGAGCAAGAACCTTCTT
>JALSPN010000108.1 GCA_026985945.1 Thermodesulfobacteriales bacterium | reverse complement strand
TCCGATGCGGTGAATTTTCCCCGTGTAGTAAAGAATGCGTTCGGTAAGGGTGGTCTTTCCGGCGTCGATATGGGCTATGATTCCGATGTTTCGGATCTTTTTGATCCTTGCTTTGCCGGCCATGGGAGGATATTACCTTTGCCAATACCAGGCTGACAAGAGGTTCTGAAAATGGCTAAAGAATATCTGATTTTTCTTCTGGCTTATCTTCTGGGTTCCATTCCCTTTGCCCTCCTGATAGCCAGACCCTTTGGCATTGATCCCCGGCAGCATGGCAGCCGTAATCTCGGGGCCACCAACGTGGCCCGTCTTCTCGGGAAAAAATGGGGCCTTCTTACCCTCCTGGGAGACATGGGGAAAGGGATTCTTCCCATGATTCTGGCCCTTAAGCTCTTTAAGGGGCACCCGCTTCAAGATTGGCTGGTGGCAGGAAGTGGTTTGGCAGCCTTTTTAGGACACCTCTTCCCGCTTTATCTTCGGTTTCGAGGGGGTAAAGGTGTTGCCACCGCCACAGGCGTCTTTCTGGTGCTGTGTCCCAAGGCCCTGCTTTTAAGCCTGGCTTTTTTTATTGCGGCCGTAAAAATTTCCGGATTCGTCTCCGTAGGCTCTCTTTTCGCCTCCGCCCTAATGCCGCTTTTCATCCATTTCTTCTGCCCTAACAGGGCCTACCAGGTATTTTCCCTCTTAATGGCCATCCTGATCTGGATCAAACACAAGGACAATATCAGGCGCCTTCTGAGAGGCGAAGAAAAAAGCTGGAAGAAAAAGTAAGAAAAGCCCGCCTTCTGGCGGGCCTTTGGCGGGAGGTTTGCCTACTTCTCTACTTTGACGGGGATCTGTTTGCCTTTTGCCCCGGCCTTTTTGGGCAGGGTAATCTTTAAGACGCCATTTTTATAGGTAGCTTCAACCTTTTCCGTATCAACCTCTGCCGGAAGCTGAATCGTCCTTACAAAACTTCCATAGCTCCGCTCAATGCGATAGAAGCTTTCTCCTTTCTCTTCTCGCTCCTGCTTTTTCTCACCACGGATGGTAAGGGTGTTCTCGCTAATGGTTATCTCGAGATCTTCCGGGTCAATGCCCGGAACATCAGCCCTTACGATCACTGCATCTTTGGTTTCAGAAACATCCAAAGCCGGCACCCATTCCGTCTCAAAGAGATCCGGCAATGTTTCTTTGCCGAAAAACTCGTTCCAGAGACGATCCATCTCCCGCTTGAGATCTCTCAATGGCCGCCAAGGAACCAACTCCGCCATCTTTTCACCCCCTTTTTGTAAGCTCTACCTAAACGATAAGTTCCTTGAAGGAAAGGTCAATGTTTTAGCGGGGGCGCCGGCGGGGGTCAGTGAGATCCTGAAGGGCCTCTCCCAAGAGGTTAAAGGCCAGCACGGTAATGAGAATGGCCAACCCCGGGAAGACCGAAAGCCACCAGGCAATTTCCAGGGTTTCCTTGCCTTCGGTGAGCATGTTCCCCCAGGAAGGTGTGGGGGGCTGGACGCCGAGGCCCAAAAAGGAAAGGGCCGATTCGATGAGGATGGCGCTTCCCACCCCCAGGGTGGCTGAGACCAGGATGGGAGGTAAGGCGTTTGGTAAAATATGTAAAAAGATGATCCTTGAAGCACTCGCCCCCAGGGCCTTTTCTGCCAGCACAAATTCTCTTTCTTTGAGACTCAAAAACTCCGCCCTTACGAACCGGGCCACCCCCATCCAGCTGGTAAGACCGATAACAATCATGATATTGACGATGGAAGGCTCCAGATAGGCAATCACCGCCAGGATCAAAAAGATGGTGGGGAAACAGAGCATGATGTCAATCAGGCGGGAGATCAGGCTGTCTATCAGGCCCCCAAAGTAGCCTGCAAGAGCTCCTAACAAAACCCCAATAACGATAGAGATGCCAACGGCAATAATTCCGACTTCCAGAGAGACCCGGGCCCCGTAAATCAAACGTGAAAGGACATCGCGACCGAGAAGATCCGTGCCGCAGGGGTGAGCGAGACTCGGGGCTTCCAGGACGTGTTTGACGTCTATGGCGTAAGGATTATAGGGGGCGATGAGCGGGGCCAGAAAGGCCGCTAACACCAAGAGGCCTACCACGATCAGCCCCACTGCTCCCAGAGGATGGCGCAAAATATTTTTAAACATCTCAGTTCTTCCCCAACCGGATGCGAGGATCTGCCAGGGCGTAACAGATATCAGCAAGGAGATTTCCCAGAAGGGTGAGTATGGAGACAATCACCAGGTTGCCCATAATGACCGGATAATCGCGAGCCATGACCGCCTGCCACATGAGCTGCCCCACCCCGGGAATGCTGAAAATGGACTCAAAAATAACGCTCCCTCCCACCAGCCCGGGAACAGAAAGCCCCAGGATGGTGATCACAGGAAGAAGAGCGTTTCTTAAGGCGTGTTTGTAAATTACCACCCTTTCTGGAAGCCCCTTGGCCCTTGCGGTGGTGATGAAATCCTGCCGGAGGACTTCGATCATGGTGGATCTCATGAATCGTGAAAGCCCGGCTAACCCACCGAATGCCGAGACAAAAACCGGCAGAACGAGGTGTTTGGCCCAGTCAAGGACTTTTCCGAAAAAGCTGAGTTCTTCATACCCCATAAGGGAATGGATCCCGGAGATGGGCAAAATTGCCCATTTGATACCGAAAAGTAGCATGAGGAGGAGAGCAAGCCAGAAACCGGGCATGGCATATCCGATAAAGACCAGGACAGTGGTTATGCGATCAAAGAGGCTGCCTTCTTTGAGGGCGGAAAGCACTCCTAAAGGGATGGCTACTACAAAAATGATGAGCATGGAAAGGGCGTTGATGAGCAAAGTCACGGGGAGCCTTTCTTTTATTTTTTCCCAGACAGGTCGTCTATCCGGAGCAAAGGAGCGCCCCAGGTCAAAGGAAGCCAGGCCCTTTAGCCAGTTCCAGTATTGGACGTGAAGGGGTTTATCAAGCCCGTATTGGGCCCGCAGCCTTTCTCTCATCTCCGGGGTAAATTTGGGGTTGAAATCTGCCATGGGGCTTAGGGGTTCCCCCGGGGCCAGGTGAATGATAATGAAGGAAAGAAGGGTAATTCCCCAAAAGGTGAGGATCAGTTCCAGCAGTCTTTTGGCCAACCAGCGTATCATCCTGGAAGACCTCTTTTTAATTCCGCCTCTGAGGGGCGTAAATAGAGGGGCTCAAGGCGTAAGGGATCATCAAAAAGGTTTTGAAGGGCCCTTTCTCGTGCCAGCAGACCCACCGAAGCAGCCCGCGGGTGCCGCAGATGGGCCGGAGCAGTCTCAAACCTTTCCCCCAGTTTTTCCGCCCAGA
>JALSPN010000107.1 GCA_026985945.1 Thermodesulfobacteriales bacterium | reverse complement strand
CACCAGGGCCCTTTCCGGACTGGTGGCGGTGCCGGCGGTATAGACTATTTCGGAGCGGTGAGGAAAGGTTTGGGGATCATAGGCCAGGGCCCCAATAGTGGGAACCGGCATATCAAAGGTAAAATCTCGCAGAAACAGTTTAATCCCCAGGCGTTTAAAACAGGAAAGTAAATTCTCGGCCTCTGAACTCAATTTTTCAAGGACTACTTCCCGAAAAGGAGTTTTCTGCCGGCTTGCAAGGGCTGAAACATGACGCTCGATGAGCTCACAGGCCCCCTGCACCGCAGCTTCCGGATAAGTATTCCCCGCGGCCGAACCGTTATATTCGTAAAGGAGCCAGAACCAGTAAAAGGGGAGGATAATTTCCCGCTGCTCCCTTACTCGAAAGGCTGAAACCAGGTAGAAAGGAGCTCGGGGTAAGGTGGCACGAAAGACCTCCAACGCCTCCCGGTCTTCGGTGGGGTCTTCCACCGAAGAAAGGAGTTCTTCAACCGTTAGAGAATTCTCCCGAAAATTTTCTAGCGAGGACAAAAAGAAATTTTTCTGCTCTTTTACGAACTGGAAGAGGCTATAACGCTCAACAAGCTCCATCAGGGCACTGGCCTGGGCCAGGGCTTCGGTAGCACCTTTGCCCATTTGTTTAACGTTTCCAGTAACTGCCAGCCCCCTGGCACCGTAAAGACTTAAGTAAACCGGAATCCCCAGCCGGCCTTTGTCTATCCTCTTAAGTTCTTGAAAGATGTCTGCCCCGGCAGACTTAAATCTTTCCTTCACCCAGGCGATGGTCTCTTCCGGAAAGAAGGCCTTGTCGGCACATTTTTTGGGAGAAGGGGATAAAAATTTTTCTACCATAACTCCTTATCCCCGAAATTTTCTCTCCACTATAAACAGAAGCCTCGAATTTGGCCAGTGCCAAATATAGTAAAATACTAGAGTTTTAAGATGAGTTTTCCATTATTCCTTTTAGGGCGACAAAGCCTTCCGGGGTGAGGATGGGAACTACTTCGTAAAGATTTTCCTGGGCGCAAAAAGCTACGTCTTCCTGGAATCCCAACCCTACCAGTCTCCTGGCATGATGGGAGGAAAAGATTTCTTCCGAGAGGTCTTCTACGTGAGCGGCATACTTGCGTGCCACCGTGGCGGCATCATTAAGGGAGGGGTAGTCTTCCAGGGCAAGGGCCAATTTTCCGGCAAAGAGAAAGTCTTCCAGGGACAGTTCGCCTTCGGTTCCGGCACATAGAACTACTATTTCTTCAAAACGTCTGGCGAAGGTGGCCACCGCCTTCAAATTCAGGAAACTTCCGGCACAGATGGCTTTGGCCTTCTTTACGAACCCCAGGGCCCTGGTGCCATTGGTGGTGGTGAGGACCACTTTGGCCCGTGCCATCCTGTAAGCTTCGCGGGGGCTGTTGCCGAGGTCAAAGCCCTCGGGGGGAAGCCCGCCCCTTTCTCCGGCGATGAGATAGCCCTTTTCCCGATAAAGGAGGGCCTCGTCAACCGAGGCCACAGGTTTTACCAGGAGGGCATCTTCGGCCAGAGCCGCCACAATGGTTGAAGTGGCTCGCAAAATGTCCACCAAAACGACCAGTCCTTCGGTTTCTACGGGGACAGGTAGGGGAACGACCCTAAGTTTTTTCACAGAGCACCTCTTCCAAAGCCTCTAAGAGACGGTCATTTTCCGCCTTGCTTCTAAGAGCGAAGCGGAGAAATTCGCCCTCAAGGCCTTTAAAATTAGAAGCCTCTCTTACTAAAATGTGTTTTTCCGTAAGGAGTCTATGCCAGACGGTAGTCGCTTTCCGGGATTCCAGAAGTTTCAGAAGGAAAAAATGCACTTTGGTAGGGAAAACTTTTATCCCTGAAAGCTTACTGAGCTTCTGCCAAATCCTTTCCTTCTCAAAGGATACAAAATTTTTGACCTCAAGAAGATAGGAGGGGGCCCTTTCAAGGAGCCAGAGCCCTGCGATTTGCGCCAGCCGGTTCACCGCCCAGGGAAGGGTGTTTTCCCAAAAGATTTTGTTAAGGGGGGCTTTTGCCACCAGGTATCCCAGCCTCAGGCCCGGGATGCGATAAATCTTGGAGAAAGAGCGCAGGACAATAAGATTGGAAGGAAAAACATCCAGGTTTAGGAGCGAATTTTCTCCTTCGATAAAGTCCATATAGGATTCATCTATCACAAAGAAAGTTTCGGGATTTTTTTTAGCCAGGGAAGAGAGCGTCTCCGGAGAGATTAAGACCCCGGTAGGGTTATTAGGATTGCAGATAAACACAAGATCTTGAGGCCTAAGAGAAGCTTTTAACTCTTTGAGAGGGGGAGCAAAATTTTCTTCCTCCCGGGCCAGAAGATAAAGGATTTTGAGTCCGTTGATCCTGGCGGCATCGGCATAATCGCTATAGGTAGGGCCCAGGATGAGAACCCTTTTGGGCTTTAAAAGCCTGGGGATAGCGAAGATCCACTCCGTAGTGCCGGAAGAAGGAATTATTTCTTCAGGGGAAAGACCATAAAATTCTGCCAAGGAATGCCTTAAAGAAAAGCTATCCACTTCCGGGAGATTTTCTATTTCGGCAAGGGATTCTTTAAGCCTTTCGTAAAGCCCAGCCGGAGGGGGCAGGGGAGAAACGTTGCTGCTGTGATCCTGAATCTCCCGAGGCGAAATCCCCAGCTGCCGGGCAAGGTGGTATATCTCGCCACCGTGGCCCCGAAGCATTTACCACTTCCCTGTTAGAAGGTGGTTTTCTATCCTCTCGGTGAGATCGTAAGGTCCTGGTAAAGGATGGCCTGAGGCATCGCAAAGAGTTCTTTCCTGAAGCCGCACTTCTCCCTCGGCAAAGGCTTTAATGGTATAGACGATGAGGGGGAGTTCCCGCTTAACCCCTTCTTTTCTAATAAGGGCAAAAAGGGGCTCCTTTTCTCCTTCTTCCTCGATGATTTTTTCAAGCCCCCGCTCTTTTTTTTTGTGTAGAAAGTCCTCCCAGAGGGGATCAAATTTTCCTCCCCGGATGGAAAAACGGCAGAAGGTTACCGCCGGCCCCCGATCAAGCTCTGGAGTTACAAGATGCATCATGACACCGGTCTCCCCGGCCTCATCTTCCAGGAGCTTCCATATTACCTCCTGCCAGGTCCCCTGAGGGCCTCCAGGAAGGGCCGGATGAAGGTTGATCATGGGAAGCCTTTCGCAAAGGTCGGCTGAGACCACCCACATGTAGCCGGCCAGGACCACCAGATCCGCAGGTTGATCCTCAAGTAGCCGATACACCGCTTCGTGATATTGTTTTCGCCAAAGCTCCCGGTCGCGCTGGCGCAACTCGGGCCTAAACTTTTTGGCGGAAAGAT
>JALSPN010000106.1 GCA_026985945.1 Thermodesulfobacteriales bacterium | reverse complement strand
CTCCCTTCTGGCCAGTCTTTTCCTGGAAGGCATCATTGATCAATCCGGCAAATACCGTCGGGATTTAGATCATCCCCGCCTGCGTGAAGGGCGTGACGGTTGGGAATACGTCCTGGTGTGGGGTAAAGATTCTGCCACCGGCGAAGATATTGTCTTTACCGAAGCCGACATCGACAATCTTATCCGGGCCAAGGGGGCCATGTTTGCCGGATATCAGACCCTTTTAGAATCTGTTGGCCTCGAAATCGGCATGGTGGAAAGGGTGATCCTGGCGGGAAACTTTGGAAGCTTTCTTGACCTGGAGCAGGCCATTACCATCGGCCTTCTTCCCGATCTTCCCCGCGAAAGGTTTTTCTTTATCGGGAACGCAAGCCTTCTGGGGGCAAGGCTGGCCTCCACTTCTCTTGAGGCCCTGCGTGAAATGAGAAGGGTGGCAGACATGATGACCCACTTTGAGCTTTCAGCCCACCCGGGATACATGGATTATTATGTTTCTGCCCTCTTTCTTCCCCATACCAACATAGATTTATTCCCCACGGTAAAGGAGCTCCTGGCAAGCCGTGAGAGCTGAAGACGTTTTTTTCATGCGATTGGCCCTGAAAGAAGGGCGCAAGGGTCTCGGGCGCACCTCGCCCAATCCTCCTGTGGGGGCGGTGGTCGTAAAAGATGGCAGGGTGGTGGGAAAAGGCTTTCACCGCCGGGCAGGCACCCCTCACGCGGAGATCAACGCCCTTAAAGAGGCTGGAGAGGCGGCTTGCGGGGCCACTATTTACGTAACACTTGAGCCCTGCAACCATTACGGGCGCACCCCTCCCTGCACGAAGGCCATTTTGGAGGCCGGGATCAAACGGGTCGTTATCGGCTGTCGGGATCCCAATCCCAAAGCGCGCGGGGGAGCGGAATATCTGGCCTCCAAAGGTCTTGAAGTGGTAACCGGAGTCTTACTTAGAGAATGCGCCGAACTCTGCCGCTTTTTCTTAAAAAGCGTCAAAACTTCACTTCCCTGGGTGCTTTCCAAGGCGGCCATGAGCCTTGACGGGCGAATTGCCACCCGCACGGGAGATTCCAAATGGATAACCGGAGAGCACGCCCGCCGTTTCGGCCATCGACTACGTCACCTCTGTGATGCCATCCTGGTTGGAAAAGGGACGGTTCTCGCTGATGATCCTGCCCTTACCTGTCGGCTGAAAGGGGGGCGGAATCCAATCCGTATCGTTCTGGATACCAATCTGAGCATTCGGCCTGATTTTCGTCTTTTTAAAGAAGAAGGCCGGACGATTGTCTGGTGCGGAGAGGGGGCCCCCCAAGCTCGCGAGGAGGTCTTTTTAAAAAAAGGGGTAGAGGTCTGGCGTCTTCCCCTGGAGGGAGGACGGGTCAGTCTCAGGGAGGGGCTTTTGCGGGCGGTTAGGGCCGGGATTTTAAGCATCTTGGTGGAGGGGGGGGCCAGGGTCCACGGCTCTTTTTTTGATGCCAAGCTGGTGGATGAGGTGGCCTTTTTCTACGGTCCCTTGATAATCGGGGGGGAGAAGGCCCCGTCTGCCGTGGGAGGTCTGGGGCCTGGCAGGCTTTCGGAAGCTTTGAGGCTTTCTGATTTTAGTCTTAAGCGCCTGAAAGATTCCTTTCTGGTAAGGGGTTTCATAACGGATCCTTCTACACTTCAATAAGCGGCCGTTCGCTCTTTATCTCCACTTCATGGCACTCTATTTCTCCGGGGCTAGCTTCGAATACCTGGACTTCATAGCGCTCTTCAAAATCGGCCTCCAGAGGCAGGGCAGGATGGAAAGTCAATTTCCCCGGAAGTTTGGGCCCATGAGGAAGCCGGCCTTCCAGGAGGGCCGCTTCCAGTTCTCGCAAAAATCGAGTCTGTCTTTCTGGCGGAACACGCTTCAATTCCACATTCAGAAAAGAATAAATTTCTTCAGCTTCTCCTTCGTGACTGTAAAAGAACCCTACAAGTAAGGACTCAGCTCCACAAAATTCGCCAAAATCAAAGATTAAAGGAAGAAGTCTTGCAACCTCAAACTCCTTTTGAGAAAAAGGAAAAATAAATCGGGCGGCGAATTCCTCATCACTTACAAGAAAACGCTTAAACAGCAAAAAATTGCCGCTCCTTGGGGCCTTGAAAGGCATGATGACCGCATATCTTTTGATCTCCTCGACATCAATTCCTAAAAGTTTGGGGCCTTCGAAGTCTTCCACAGAATCAAAATCTACCCCAAATTCTTCCAGATAATCGTTGAAGTCAAAAAGACTTTTCCCGCCTACCCCTTCGTCTAAATCGAGCTCTCCTTTCAAGAGGATTTCTCCTTTTTCTTCTGGAGAGAGTCTGCCAACCGCTATTTTAACGGGCTTCCCAATGGCTAGAAGGACTGTTTGCATACCATCCACCTCTTTTTTTTCGAAACTGATAAGTCCTTAGCCTCTGAATAACAAGAGAAAAAATTTTTTAAAAAAATTTTTGCAAATTTTTCTTAACAGCTATGAAAAATCAATTTAGAATAAATCGAAAATTAAAAAGGAGGTTTTTGATGTCTGCAAAAGTTCGCAAGAGGTGGATTACAGATTGGTGGCCCCGGAGGCTTAATTTAAAAATTTTGCGGCAGAATAGCCCGGAGGCCTCTCCTTACGGACGGGATTTTGATTATCAGGAAGAAGTAAAGGGGTTAGATGTAGATGCGGTCATGGAAGACCTAAAAAGCCTTATGAAGGAGTCTCAGGGCTGGTGGCCGGCAGACTTTGGCCATTACGGTCCTCTTTTTGTCCGGCTGGCCTGGCATAGTGCGGGAAGTTACCGGGTCTTTGATGGTCGAGGGGGTGCGCGGGACGGAAGTTTGCGCTTTCCCCCACGTATAAACTGGCCGGATAACATCGGGCTGGACAAAGCCTTAAGGCTCCTCTGGCCAATCAAAAAGAAGTACGGAAGAAAGCTCTCCTGGGCAGATCTAATTATCCTGGCGGGTAACGCGGCCCTTGAGGACATGGGGGTCAAGTTGTTGGGCTTTTCTCTGGGGCGAGAAGACATCTACGAGCCTGACGAATCACCTGATTGGGGACCGGAAGAAGAGATGCTTACGGCGAGGGGCCGATTTGAAGGCAAGAAGTTGCGAGAGCCTTATTCAGCCACGGAAATGGGGCTCATTTATGTAAACCCCGCTGGTCCCGGAGGAGTTCCGGATCCCAGGAGATCGGCCCAGGAAATAAGATTTGTTTTCGCCAAGATGGGAATGGACGATGAAGACACGGTGGCCCTTATTGCCGGAGGGCACGCCTTTGGAAAATGTCACGGGGCAGGCCCTGAAGAATACCTGGGGCCTGATCCTTCCTCTTCCCCTATC
>JALSPN010000105.1 GCA_026985945.1 Thermodesulfobacteriales bacterium | reverse complement strand
AAAAACCCCCTTCGGGTGATGGAAATCTTTGTCTCCCTCCCGATGGTAGATGAAGTACTTCTTCAGGGGGAGACCAAGACCAGCGTAAGGCTCAAGCAAGGAATTCAGGTGGACCTGCGAGTGGTTGATCCGGAATGTTACGGGGCCGCTCTGGCCTATTTTACAGGATCCAAGGCCCACAACATTCGGATTCGGGAACTTGGAGTCCAGAGGGGGCTTAAAATTAACGAATATGGTATTTTTCGCGGACAGGAACGCATAGGCGGAAAAGAAGAGGAAGAAGTCTTTGCCGCGGTGGGACTTCCGTGGATACCACCGGAGTTAAGAGAGGACCGGGGGGAGATTGAAGCCGCTCAGGCCGGAAAGCTCCCTCAGCTGGTAAAATATGACGAAATCCTGGGAGATGCCCACGTGCATTCTAAATTCAGCGACGGCAGTGCTTCTATTGAAGAGATAGCGGCCTATGCCCGCCGATTGGGCCTTAAATGGGTCGGAATTTGTGATCACTCTCAGGGTTTAAAAGTTGCCGGTGGAATTCCGATCGAAAAAATAATGGAAAAGAAAAAGGCCATTGAGGCCTTCAACCGCCGTTCCAAAGATATAAAACTGCTCTGCGGGACAGAGGTGGACATCCTTTCTGATGGAAGTTTAGATTATCCTGACGAAGTCCTTAAGGAGTTTGATCTGGTAATTGCCTCTATCCATAGCGGCTTCAAACAGGATGAAGAAAACCTCACCAATCGCCTCATATCCGCTCTCAAGAATCCTTTTGTCCATTGTATCGGCCATCCTACCGGAAGGCTTCTGGGAGAGAGGGAACCCTATTCGGTAAATATAGAACGTATTATAGAGGTAGCTGCAGAAACCAAGACCGCCCTTGAAATAAATGCCTATTACAAACGCCTTGATCTCAACGATATTCATGCCCGGGCGGCCAGAGAAGCCGGGGTTAAACTCCTCATCGGGACAGATGCCCACCTTGTAGATCAAATGAGCTATCTTCATCTCGGGGTGGCAGTGGCTCGTCGGGGTTGGTGTGAAAAAAAGGATATTTTAAACACTCTGGACTATAAACAATTCAAAAAGCACCTGGCAGAAATCACTTCATGGAAGCTAAAGCAAAAAAAATAAACCTCTTACAAGAACAAACGTTAGCCCTTTTCATTTTTGCAGCAGGGCTCATCTATCTTTATTTCCCCGTCCTCAAAGGGCTTGTTTCCGACTGGTGGCACGATCCCAACTATTCTCACGGTTTCCTCCTGCCACTTTTTGCGATTTATCTCATCTGGGCCAAACGCCAGGAGCTTGCCAGGGTTACCCTTAAAGGCAGCTGGTGGGGGCTCCTACTTTTGCTGACGGGGCTGGGATTGTTCCTTCTGGGCCGGGTGGCAGGAGAGCAATTCTCCCAGAGATTTTCTTTTTTAATCGTCCTTTACGGAGGAATAATCTTTCTCTTTGGTTGGCCACTTGCCAAAAAACTTTTCTTTCCGGTATGGATAAATATTTTGGCTATTCCCATTCCTTACGTGATTTATAATAGTCTTACTTTTCCCCTCAAACTTTTTGCCTCCAAAGCTGCTACAGAGCTTCTGCAACTCCTGGGTTATTCTGTCTATCGTGACGGAAATATCATCGTGCTTCCCAACATGGTCCTTGAGGTGATAGATGCTTGCAGTGGTATCCGCTCCCTTATTTCCCTGCTGGCCATCTGTAGCATTCTGGCCTATTTTATGCGCTCAAACTTCTGGCGGCTGGTCCTTATCCTGGCCTCTATTCCCATTGCTATCGGAGTAAATATTGTGCGAGTCTTTTTGACTGGCGTCCTCTCCTATCATCTGGGCCCTAAAGTGGCCCACGGTTTTTTTCATACCTTCTCCGGGATGCTGGTCTTTGGGCTTTCTATTTTCCTGGTTTTTATTCTTCATTTTTTGGTCCATAAAAGATGATAAAAAAAGCCCTGTTTCTAAGTCTCTTATTGGTAATTTTCTCCTTCCTGCTTAAAGGGATAAGCAGCCAGCATCCGGTTCCCCTCAAAAAGCCTTTAGGCCTTTTTCCGAAAACCATCGATGGCTTTCGTTTTCAGAGAGCTAACCAGATGCCCCCCGAGGTGGAAAAGGCCCTTGGGGTTGATGATTACATCATGTGGGATTATTGCCACCAGAGAAAGTGCGTAAGCCTTTACATAGGTTTTTTTGAAGAGCAGCAGGAGGGAGCCATGATCCATTCTCCCAAGCATTGTATGCCCGGGGGAGGGTGGCTGCCGGTGGAAGACAAAATCATCACCCTTAAAACTTCCAAGGGTCCCATCAAAATCAACCGCTTCCTCCTTCAGAAAGGTGGAGAAAAGCTCCTGGTATATTACTGGTATCAGGGAAGAGGTCGCATTGTGGCCGATGAATACCGTGATCGGCTCTATCTCCTCTTTGACCGCCTCTTTAAGAGACGCTCGGACGGAGCCCTGGTGCGTCTTATTACTAATTATGAACCAGGGGCCGAAGAGCTTCTCCAGGAATTCACTAAGGCCCTCTTGCCGGTTCTAAATGATTTTTTGCCTTAAGGCCAGGAGACCAGCATCTGTTTGGCAATTTCCTGGGCCTTTTGAGGCCCGGCCATAATCTCAAGGAGTTTGAAGGCAAAGGCCATGGCCGTCCCAGGGCCCTGGCTGGTAATGATATCGCCGTCAACCACTACCGGCGAATCTTCCACCTGAGCTCCTTTAAGTTCCTCTTTGAGGGCAGGATAAATGGTGGCCCTCTTCCCTTCCAGAAGTCCAAAAGCGGCCAGAGCCCCTGGAGCCGCACAAATCGCAGCACACTTTTTATCCTTTTCGCGCACTTTCTGGAGAAGTTGTTTGACCCGCGAGTCTTTCTTGAGATTTTCCACTCCAGGTATCCCACCGGGTAAGATCACCAGGTCTATTCCCTCGGGATCAAGGGTATCTATGGTGGTATCGGGGACGATTTTTACGTTTCTGGCACTGGGGATGGGGCCTTCCTCAAGACCTGCAATGACAATATCAATTCCACCCCGGCGGAGGACATCAATCACCGTTACCGCCTCCAGTTCTTCGTAACCTGGCGCCAATAAGATAGCCACCTTTCCCATTCCAGACCTCCTTTGTTAACCAGAAGATTTAATATTCCCATTTAACCCGCTCTCAAGATAATTGCCAGATAATTCCTCCAAATTTCCGGTTAATTCCCTTCCTTTCTAAAGTGTCCGAATTTTCAGAGTAGCAGTATAAAATTTCTTCGGATGTTTAAGCTAAAGGAAGCAGAAAGAAATATCTAAAACGCAGTTTTATTCTTCCCTCTTTACCCTGCGGCTGGCCTGGAGCTGAAGAACCTGCTGGCGGAAAATATGCTGGACTAGTTTGTCCTGATCCGCCTCGGTGATCCAGATAAATTTAAAGGCCACCTCGCAACCATCCGCATCACAGTCTTCCACTCTTACCACTTCTCCAAAAGTTTTTAAAAACAGCCACTCTGGAAGAAGACCAAGGTCTATTTCATAGAGCTCCCCCTGTTTTGGCTTCTGTGACAGTTTAACTCTTATCCCCCCGGCGCTCAGATTTACCTCTACCTCTCTGAAGCCCTTTAAAAATTCCTCACCCAAAAGATGAATCAGAATGCGGTCAAGCTTTTGGTTCAAAATTTCCAGAATCCCTGCCAGTTCCCGGTCTTTCTCTCGAAGGCGCTTGAGATTGGACTCCAGCTTGGCTACCTCCCCTGGGGGGCGGATGGGATCAATCCAGGGCTTTTCCTTTCCATCCTTATAATTGGCAAGTTTTTTCTCAAAATCCTCCCGTGTAAGAGGTTTGAGACGAAGAAAGACCCGATCGTAAATCCGGATATAGTGACGTTTTTCCTCACTCATTTGGCCTCCTGTGGAAGCGGCTCTTGTTCTTTGGCCCCCGAAAAAGCCTCGCGGTATTCAAGAAGCGGGTTTTTGTGTTGCAGGAGAATAATCTCCACCCGCCGGTTAGCTGCCCGATGCTCCTCGGTATCGTTGGGATAAAGGGGACGGCTGGGGCCATAACCTACCGCTGCTAGCTGACGGGGGAGCACAAATTTGTGCTTCAGGAAAAATTCCACCACCCTTACGGCTCTGGCTGCAGAAAGCTCCCAGTTGGAACGAAAGCGCCCCCCTCTTACGGGGGTGTTATCCGTATGGCCTGCCACCACCACTTCGCCATCAAAAAGTTCCAGGACCTCACCCACCTTGAAAAGGACCTGTTTAGCCCTGGGAGACAGTTCATCGCTGCCCTTGGGAAAGAGGAGCTCGTCTTTAAAACGAAGGACTACCCGATCTTTAAGGCTTTCGATCTGGATTTCCCCCTTGATCATTTCAAGCTTTACCGCGGCCTTTATGCGTTCCAGAAGTTCTTCCACCGTAAACCGGGCCGGAAATTCCGTGGAAACCACGTCAATCCCCTTTGGAACCTCAAAAACCGCCTCTTCTCTCTGCACTCCGAAGGCGTCTCTTAAAGAACCGGCCACTTCTTTAAAGCGTGCCACGTCCATCTCGGAGAAAGAGAGCAGGAGCACAAAAAAACACATCAGGAGCGACATGAGGTCGGAAAAGGTGGTCATCCATTTAGGGGCTCCGGCCTCGCACTTCTGCTTTTTTTCCGGACAATCCTTACCCATTAAGCCTCACCGCCTCCGGCCTCTCGCTTTTTGGGGGGAAGGAAGGCCTTGAGAATCTCCTCCAGCACCCGCGGGTTAAGCCCCTTCTGAAGCCCGATTACCCCCTCAATAATGAGGCGGTAGTTGAGCTGTTCTTCTTGGGAACGAAGGGCCAGCTTGTTGGCAATGGGGATAAAGAAAAGATTGGCCATAACGGCACCGTAAAGGGTGGTAAGAAGAGCTACCGCCATCGAGGGCCCTATGGACTTGGGATCATCCATAGTAGAAAGCATCTGGACCAGACCTATCAGGGTTCCGATCATCCCGAAGGCTGGAGCCAGATCCGCCATGGTCTTAAAGAGATTCTGACCTGTTTCATGGCGTTCGGCCATGAGGGATACTTCTTTGGAAAGGACCTCCTCGATAAATTCCGCTTCATGCCCGTCCACACAATACATGATGGCCTTTTTGAGAAAGGGGTTTTTAACCGGTTGTTTCTCAAGCTTTAAAAGACCTTCCCGGCGGGCGATGTTGGCCAGGGTGGTAAGTTCCTTGATGATTTCCTCAGGGGGTTCAAGCTTATTGAAAAAGGCGTTCATGGCTACCTTAAAAGACCCGATAACATCCGGGAGAGAAAAAGAAATAAATGAACCAGCTATTGTCCCCCCTACCACAATCAAAATAGATGGAATGTTAATAAATATCCCCAGGCTTCCACCAACCAGAATCGAGCCCAGAAGAAGAACTATTCCGAGTACTAAGCCAACTACGGTTCCAAGATCCATAAAAACCCCACTTTGCTTCTGGTCTCTCAGAAGTTATCGGCAAAAGCGGGGCAGTGGTTGAGCTAGAGGAGCCCCCTTTGAGCGTAGTAAGAAGCGGGGATTTTCTGGTAATAATCCTGAAGAGGCCTTACGGTAAATCTAGCCTCTTTAAGGCGCTTTATGGCCTGCACCATGGCCTTAGCGCACGAAATAGTGGTAGCGTAGGGGACATTAAGTTCCATGGCGTAGCGCCTGATAAGATAAGCGTCTTCCCGGCTCACCTTGCCCTGGGCCGTGTTTATTACCAGGGCAAATTCCCCGTTTTTGAGGAGATCAATGGCGTTAGGACGGACTTTGTCTGATATTTTGGGGATGACCTCAACCGGGATTCCCTCTGCCCGCAAAGTTTCTGCCGTGCCTCTGGTGGCGACGATCTCAAAACCTAGATCTACCAGCTCTTTAGCAATCTCTACCACTAATGGCTTGTCAGGGTCCTTGACAGAGATGAAGACCTTGCCCGAGGTAGGCAGCTTCATCCCGGCGGCCAGCTGGGCCTTGGCGTAAGCCAGGCCAAAATCAAGATCAATTCCCATTACTTCACCGGTAGATTTCATCTCAGGCCCCAGGAGAACATCCACCCCGGGAAAACGCCTGAAGGGGAAGACCGCCTCTTTCACTGAAATGTGTTGGGGCTCAATTTCCCTGGTGAAACCGATCTCTTTGAGACTCTTTCCCATCATTACCCAGGTGGCTAAACGAGCCAGGGGCACCCCAATAGCCTTTGAGACAAAGGGCACCGTGCGGGAAGCCCGGGGATTCACCTCCAGGACAAAAAGCTCCTGATCTTTGATGGCATACTGGACATTCATAAGCCCCACCACGTTGAGTTCTCTGGCAAGGGCCCGAGTAGCCTCTTTGATCTCCTCTATAATCTTCCGCGAAAGGGAAATGGGGGGAATGACACAGGCCGAATCTCCAGAATGGATACCAGCCTCTTCGATGTGCTCCATAACACCCCCGATGACCGTGAGCTCTCCATCTGAGATGGCATCAACGTCCACCTCAATGGCCTGCTCCAGGAATTTGTCGATGAGGACGGGGTGTTCCGGATTTACCAGGGCCGCGGTGGCCATATAATGCCTGAGACTTTCTTCGTCCCAGACGATTTGCATGGCCCGCCCTCCAAGCACATAAGAGGGCCTCACAAGAACGGGGTAGCCTATCTCCCGCGCTACCTTTAAGGCCTCTTCCACGGTGAAGGCCGTTCCCGCCGGGGGTTTTTTAAGCCCCAGCTTGTCAAGAAGGGCCACGAAACGCTCCCGATCTTCCGCACGATCAATGCTATCAGGAGAAGTGCCAAGGATTTTGACCCCGGCTCTTGCCAGAGGAACCGCCAAATTCAGGGGGGTTTGGCCACCGAACTGAATAATCACCCCTTCGGGTTCTTCCTGTTCGTAAATATGGAGGACGTCTTCAAGCGTCAAAGGTTCAAAATAGAGCCTGTCTGAGGTGTCGTAGTCGGTGGAAACAGTCTCGGGGTTGGAGTTTACCATGATGGATTCGATCCCCAGCTCTCGCAGGCCAAAAGAAGCGTGGACACAACAGTAGTCAAATTCGATGCCCTGCCCGATCCGGTTGGGACCCCCTCCAAGGATCATCACCTTTCGTTTTTTGGAGACCCGGGCCTCATTTTCCACCTCGTAGCTCGAATAGTAATAGGGGGTGTAGGCCTCAAATTCTGCCGCACAGGTATCGACCAGCTTGTAAACCGGACGCAACCCCTGGGCCTTCCGCAAACGAGCTACTTCTTCTTCCTCCTTTCCCGTCAAAAAGGCTATCTGGCGATCGGAAAAGCCAAATCGTTTTATCTCGTAAAGGGTCTCTGGGGAAGAAAGGGCCTCTTCGGTAATCTCTTCTTCTTTTTCCACTATCTGCCTTATTTGCTCCAGAAACCAGGGATCAATGGAGGTAAGCTCGTAAATTTCCCGGGTATTAAAGCCGGCTTTGTAGGCCTCGCGAATATAGAAAACCCTTTCACTGTTGGGGATGCGAAGCTTTTCGATAATTACTTCCCGCGCGGGAAGCTTGCCTCTGTCAGAAGGGGATTTCCCATCGGCTCCGAGACCCGCACGGCCTATTTCAAGCCCTCGCAAGGCCTTCTGAAGGGCCTCCTTGAAGGTCCGCCCGATGGCCATGGTCTCCCCTACCGAACGCATGGAGGTTGTGAGCTCGTCTCTGGTCTCGGAAAATTTCTCAAAAGTGAAGCGGGGGACTTTTACCACCACGTAATCGATGGTGGGCTCAAAGGAGGCCATGGTCTCCCGGGTAATATCGTTTGGGATTTCGTCCAGAGTGTAGCCCACCGCCAGCTTGGCGGCGATCTTCGCAATGGGAAACCCGGTGGCCTTACTGGCCAGGGCCGAGGAACGAGAAACCCGCGGGTTCATTTCAATGACCACCATCTCCCCGGTTTGAGGATGAATGGCAAACTGGACGTTTGAACCCCCGGTGTCCACTCCGATCTCACGCATAATGGCAATGGCCGCATCTCGCATGCGTTGGTATTCCCGGTCAGTTAAGGTCTGGGCCGGGGCCACGGTAATGGAATCTCCGGTGTGAACCCCCATAGGGTCAAAGTTTTCGATAGGGCAAATGATAACGACGTTGTCGTTTTTGTCCCGCATGACCTCGAGCTCGAATTCCTTCCAGCCGAGCACACTTTCCTCAAGCATGACCTGGTGGATTAGGGAGAGCTCAAGCCCCTGGCTGACGATCTCTTCAAGTTCTTCCCGGTTATAGGCCACCCCACCCCCCGTGCCTCCAAGGGTAAAACTGGGCCTTACAATAATGGGGTAGCCTATTTTTTCGGCGGCCTTGAAGGCCTCTCTCACCGTGGTCACAATTTCGCTACGGGGAACCTTAAGACCGATGTTTTTCATGGCCTCCCGGAAGGCCTCCCGGTCTTCGGCCTTTCTGATCACTTCTGCCGAAGCGGCGATCATCTCCACCCCGTATTTTTCAAGCACCCCGCGGCGAGCCACTTCAAAGGCCACGTTAAGCCCCGTCTGCCCCCCCAGAGTGGGGAGAAGGGCATCGGGTCTTTCTTCTTTGATGATCTCGGCTACCACTTCCGGCGTTATGGGTTCCACATAAGTTCGATCTGCCATTTCAGGGTCCGTCATGATGGTGGCCGGATTGGAATTTACCAGGACCACCTCAAAACCTTCTTCTTTTAGGGCTTTGCAGGCCTGAGTGCCGGAGTAGTCAAATTCACAGGCCTGACCGATCACGATGGGCCCTGAGCCGATAATGAGAATCTTTTTAAGGTCTGTTCTCTTCGGCATGGCCTCCCCTACAAGTTCGGTAATTCTTGAAAGAGTTTCACTTTGGCCTTCTCTCTCAGGGTTTTATACCAGGAAGAGAAGGCCTCCTGGCGTTTGCTTGCGGTAAGGCGTTTCAGGTAAGCCTCTTTTTCTTTCTCAAATTCCTTGAGGTCAGCGGTTTTGAGGTCTGAGACCCTTACCAGATAATAGGCCTCACCTGCCAGAACAGGCTCCCCTGCCCATTCGCCCTTTCGCCCAAGCCCCTTTACCACGCGCAAAACGGCTGCCGGCACACCGGCTAAAGAATTCGTCTTGCGGGCAAAAAAGTCACTTTCCTGGACTTTGAGGCCTAACTTTTCAAGCATCTTGTCCGGATCAGATGCTCCTTTCAATTTTTCCAGTAGATCTTTGGCCTTCTCCGCACAAAGTTTAAGGGCCTTCTCTCTTAAAAGATCCTTCTGGACCTGATCTTTTACGGCTTCAAAGGGTGGGATCTCAGGCTCTTTTTTCCGGGAAAGTTTAAAGAGCAAAAGACCTTGCGGAGTTTCGACAATGGGCCCAAGTTCTCCTTCCTCCAGCTTGAGGGCCGCCTCAAGGGCCTCAGAGGTCAGAAAGGAAGGCGGATCCTGAAGGGTAAAAAGGGGTGTTTTTTCGAGCCTGACCCCGTTTTTGCGGGCCCATTCTTCAAGCCCCCCAAGAAGGATGATTTCATCATAGATTTTGTTGGCCTTCTCCCAGGCATAGTGTTTGAGTCTCTCCGCAAGAAGGCGCTTTCTGATCTCTTCCTTTACTTCCTCAAAAGGTTTTCGGGAGGCAGGCTTGATCTTTTCCACAAGAAGGATGTGATAACCAAGCGGGGTGCGCAGGGGGCCGATAATCTCTCCCTCCTTGGCGGCAAAGGTAACCTCCCGCAGGCTCTCAAAGAGCTCTTCCCGGCTAAGCCAGCCCAGATCTCCACCTTCTTTTTTACTGTGAGGATCGTCTGAAAATTTGCGGGCCACTTCGGCAAAATTTTGAGGCCCCTTTATCTTCTGACGAATTTTTTGCGCCCGTTTAAAAAGTTCTTCTTCACTTTCCCCCTTCTTGGGAGTGATCAAAATGTGTCTGATCTTTCGCTTCTCCGGGATAGTATATTCTTCTTTGTGCGTCTCGTAGTAACTTTTAAGCTCTTCTTCTGAGATTTTTAGCTCTTTTTTAAGGTCGTCAAACTTAAGTAGATAATAAGTCAGGGCCAGCTTTAAAGGAGTGCGATATTTTTCCTTATGTTTTTCGTAGTATTCCTTGAGTTCTTCATCTGTTAGGGAAACGTCTTTTTCACACTGAGAGATTGGTATCTTCACCCAGGAAATTTTTAATTTTTCATTTTCGAATTCGAACCATTTTCGGGCTTCATTTTCCGTTGCCCTTATAGGGGTTGTAAGGAGATGCCTGATTTTGGCCTCCAGAATATCGGCCCGCACCATCTCCTCAAAATCCGCCGGGCTCAAACGCAAATTTCTGAGCACCAGACGATACCTCCGGGGATCGAAACGGCCCTGAGTCTGGAAAACCGGCATCTGAGAGATGGCAAGCTGTATTTCCTTGGGGCTCACCTGGATGTCCATTTCCTGGGCGGCCTGAGCCAGAAGGCGCCTCTTGACCAGGTCTTCGAAGACCTGAGCCGGTAGCTGAAGTTGCTTGAGAAGGTTCTCATCCAGGCGGGAGCCAAAAAGGGCCTGGAGTTGCTGAAGCCTCTGGGCATAAAGGGCACGAAATTCGGTAAGGGTTATGGGTTTACCATTTACTTCTGCCAGGAGGTCGGCCTTGCGGGTCCGGAAGGTCCCCACTCCCCAGAAGATGAAGACGATTATGATGGCCGCCAGCAGGGCCTTTACCATCCAGGAACCAGCGCGTTGCCTCAGGAAATCGAGCATAGAATAACCCCCAGCCTGAATTTAGCTCCTCAAGCCTTTAACATTTAACCTCAAGAGAGGCAATAGGAGCAAAGTGGGTAGCTAGCCCTCAAAGGCCATTTTCTTTAAATTTCTCTTTCGGAAGGGATTTGCGGCGAAGACGCAGGTTTAACATTTCTACCGCCACCGAAAAACCCATGGCGAAATAGATGTAGCCCCTAGGCACATGAATGCCAAAGCCTTCCAGAATCAGGGTCAGCCCCACCAGAAGGAGAAAGGAAAGGGCAAGCATCTTCAGAGTGGGATGCCTTTCGATAAATTTGCTCACTATTTCCGCAAAAAATATCATGATGAAAACCGCCAAAATGATGGCGATGATCATAATGGAAACGTGCTCTACCAGCCCCACCGCGGTAATAACGGAATCAAGAGAAAATATGACGTCAAGAAACATCACCTGCAAAAGAAAGGCCCCCAGAGAGACCGCCTGCGGGGCTTTTTCATACTCGGCTTCTTCAAGGCTGTGATGGATCTCCCTGGTGGCTTTAGCCAGAAGAAAGAGCCCCCCGCCTATGAGGACAAAATCCTTCCCGGTAACAGGATGCCCTGCCAAAAAGAAAAGCGGCCTGGTAAGACGCATGATCCAGTTAATGGCCAGGAGGAGGGCGATACGACTCATCATAGCCAACAAAAGACCGAGCCTTCTGCCCCAGGAACGTTTGCGAGGTGGCAGACGGCTGGCAAGGACCGAAATGAAAATGATATTGTCAATCCCCAGAACGATTTCCAGCGCCGAAAGGGTTATGAGCGCTGTCCAGCCTTCGAAGGTGGTTATCCATTCAAACATGGGTTTTCTCACATTTTAGAAGGGCGCAGGCCAGGTGAAGGTCTTCCCGGGTGGTGATCTTAAAATTTTTGAATTCCGAAGGCACCACAAATACCGGAATACCACAGGCTTCAAGCAGTGAGGCCTCATCGGTAAACTCAAGCCCCTTTTTTCGGGCCCAGGAAAAGGCCTCTTTGAGAAGCTCGTGGCGGGCCCCCTGCGGAGTGTGAGCCAGATATATTTTCTCCCGTGGAATAGTCCTCAGGACTATTTCGTTATTGACCTCTTTTACCGTGTCTCTTGAAGGAAGGGCCGCCAGGGCCGCACCTTTTTCCTGGATTTTCTGCAGAACTTTTCTCACCAGAGAGGGAGTAGCAAAGGGGCGACAGGCATCATGCACCAGAACGATTTCGGCCGAAGAAGAAATGACCTTAAAGCCGTTATAGACTGATTCCTGCCGGCTGCTTCCCCCTGGAACAAGTTCAAATTCTTTTTGAAAATCAGAAAGTTCTTCTCGCAGGTATTCTTCCCAGCCGGAAACTACCGGAATCACCACCAGATCAATTTCTGGCATCATCTCAAAGATATGCAAGGTATAGCGAATGAGAGGGCGTGAGCCCAGAGGGAGAAATTGCTTAGGGATTTTCTCCCCCACCCTTTTCCCCACTCCCCCTGCAGGAACAATTACCACGTTCACGGCGCAATCTCTGACTCAAAAGATGGGCCAGACGAACTGGTTCCGGCAAACGATAACCTGAAAGACATCTTTTGACTACCTCAAGAGAAGAGGGAAGGTCAATCAGGTGGCCAGGAGAGACAAAGATGGGTTTCACCCCCCGCCGGCTCCTTAAAGCAAATCCTTTTATTTCACCGTTCAGGAAAATGGGTGAGAAGGCCCCGGCCTCTAAGGGGGGAGGTTCAAAAGCCCCCACCAGGGGCTTTTTAGCCACCCCCACGGTGGGAAGGCCGATCTCAAGGCCCAGATGGCTTGCAAGACCAAGCCCCCTCGGATGAAGGATACCCTGGCCATCAACGAAAAAGACTTCCGGAAGGGTCTTCAGGCGGGAAATAGCCCCTTTTAAGACCGGGACTTCCCTAAAAGAGAGAAAACCCGGAATGTAAGGGAAGGGAACCCGATCTTCGTAAGAAGCTTCTTCTATCACCTGCTTTTTTCGAAGATCATAGACCACCGCCACACCCAGGGCCAGGTTACAGGGGGAAAGATAGGAAACATCCACCCCGCCTACCAGATGCGGAAACTTCTTTAGAGGGATTAAGCGCACCTTTTGTGCCAATTCTTCCTGGAGAGCTTTGAGTTCTTCAAGTCTTGTGGGCAACGTCTTCCACCAAACGTGCCGGAAGATGATCAAAAGGGCCATTTGACATAAAAATAACAATGTCTTCAGGATGAAGATGTTTCTTTAAGGACGCCAGGAGATCTTCGGCTTCAGAAAAGACCTGGGACTCAATTCCCCGGGCCTTAAGATCTCGGGCCAGTTGCTTAAGATCAAGCCTTTCTTCAGG
>JALSPN010000104.1 GCA_026985945.1 Thermodesulfobacteriales bacterium | reverse complement strand
AAGAATATAAAGTGGTTACTGGTTACGATTATAGTGCTTGTAAAGCAGGTATATCCGAAGGTTCTTGGTATTTTTTGAAATAAAATGGGGGAAAATCAGCCCTACGAGGGGATGCTAAGTCCCCCACTTGCCATTCGCCAATCGTTACTCGCCACTACCTATTCGCCATTAGATAAGAGCCAAGAGCTTTTTTCTACTCCACTAACCGGGAGCCAGGGTTGGTTAAGTGACTCGCTTGGCGATGATATGATGATATTTTGTAAGGTAAAAATATGAGGAGGTTTTTCCGGGAACATGAAAGAATTTTTCCAGGAAATGTTAGCCATTGGAGTCTTCGTTGGCCTTCTCTGGCTTTACCTGGAGTGGCGCGCCCGAAGATAGTTGCAGAGCTGAAGTAACTTTGTATTCTTCCCGTTATGCCTGAAGATTTTCCCAAAGGGGGCGTTCTCCTTTTGCGTCTTCCCAACTGGGTGGGAGACGCGGTCATGGCCTCCCCGGTGCTGGTCAACCTTCTGGCCTCTTACGAAGGGCTTGCCCTTGTGGGGCGCCCTCACATTTTGGAGCTCTTTCAGGGGCTTCCGGCACTCAAAGGCCTTTTCCCTCTGGGGTCTTCCCGTGCGGAGCTCTTTTCGCTGGCTCGCAGAATAAGAGGGCGTTTCTCCTCGGGGATCCTTTTGCCCAATTCTTTTTCTTCGGCCTTTTTCTTTTTCTGGACCCGGGTCAGGGCCCGTGCCGGTTACGCCACCGATGGCCGCAAATTACTTCTGACCCATCCTGTCAAAAAGCCCTCTCAGAGCCTGCACCAGCGAGATTATTACCTTCATCTTCTTGAAGCCCTGGGGCTTGAAACCCCCTTTAAAAGACTCAGGCTCTTCCTTCCTCAAGAAGCCTTTGATCGGGCAGAGGCCTTTCTTTCTGACCTTCCTCCTCCACGGGCGGTTCTGGCCCCGGGGGCAGCTTTTGGCCCTGCCAAGTGCTGGCCCCTTTCCCGCTATCGAGCCCTTGCTTACCATCTTCGCCGGAAGGGGTTCAGTATTCTGGTGGTGGGAAGTGTTGCCGAACGCCAAAGTGGGGCGGAGATCGCCAGAGATCTCGCCCGTGCCCGCAATCTCTGCGGTCTTTTGAATCTGGCCACCACCGCTGCTATCATCTCCAGGGCGGATCTTTTCGTGAGCAACGATTCCGGTCTCATGCACGTGGCGGCCTCAGCCGGCGTTCCCCAGGTGGCCATCTTTGGCTCCACCAGCCCTGAAAAAACCGGCCCCTTAAATCCCAGGGCCAAAATCCTTCGGGCAGATGTCCCCTGCAGCCCCTGCTTTGCCAGAAGCTGCAAGCGGGGCTACCTTTGTTTCGAAAAGATCCAGGTGGCTGATGTTCTTAAGGCCTGTCTTGAGGTGACGAGATGAAGCGTCCGGTGGTCTTTCTTGATCGAGACGGAACCATTAACGAAGAAGTGGGCTACCTGAATCATATCAGCCGCTTTCGGCTCTTACCCCGGGTGGGAGAGGCCCTCAAACTCCTTAAAGAGGCAGGCTTTGCCACCGTGGTGGTAACAAATCAGAGTGGTATCGCCCGGGGCTTTTTCCCGGAGAGCCTGGTAAGAGAAGTGCACCACCTCCTTCAGGAGGAGCTTTCCCGTTTCGGAGCCCAGCTTGACGGCATCTATTACTGCCCTCACCATCCTGACGAAGGCTGCCTTTGCCGCAAACCCCGGCCGGGTTTGATCCAAAAGGCGGCTTCGGATCTTGACCTTGATCTTTCCCGGGCCTATGTGGTGGGAGACCGTTTTACCGATCTCCTCCTGGCCCGCGAAATCAACGCCTGTGGGGTCCTGGTGCTTACCGGCTACGGAAGAGGAGAACTTACCTATTATCTCCCCCGCATAGGTCTTGAGCCCGACCTGGTAGCTGAAGATCTCTGGGAAGCCGCCCAAAAGATCATCGCCCATGAAAAAAATACTTCTCGTTAAACTCTCCTCCCTGGGAGACGTTATCCACGCCCTTCCGGTCCTATCGGCCTTAAAGGGTGCCTTTCCTGAGGCCCGGATAGACTGGGTGGTGGAAGAGGCGGCCTCAGAAATCCTAAAAGGACATCCCCTCCTTCACAGAGTCGTCGTCTGGCAGCGAAAAAGACTCTTTGCAGGGCTTAAACGAATTGAGAGAAATTCTCTTCAGGGATGGAAGGCCTTTTTAAAGGAGCTGCGTCAGGAATCATACGACCTGATTATTGATCTTCAGGGGCTTTTTAAAAGCGGGGTCCTGGTAGGGCTTGCAAGGGGCAGATGCAAGCTGGGTTTTGCCAATCACCGTGAAGGGAGCACCTTTTTTTACAACCTGAAGATGCCTCCTTATGATCCTGATGAACACGCTGTTAAACGGTATCTGAAAGTGCTTTCTCTTCTGGGGCTAAATTCTCCTGAGGTTTCTTTTCCCCTCCCCTCACTTCCGGAATTCAGGCCTTTAAAAGAAAAATTTGGGCTTCCCGCACGCTTTGCGGTCTTCATCCCGCGGGCCCGGTGGTCCACCAAACTCTGGCACGTGCGGGGCTGGCAATCCCTGGCGCAAAAATTTGAAGAGGAAGGGATACTTCCCGTCTTTGTGGGGGCCCAAGCCGACCGGGATTACGTAAAGACAATACTTAGCGAGGCCCCTGGCCTTTCTCTCTGCGGGAAAACCGGCCTCCTTGAACTGGCAAGTCTTTTGAAAGAGGCCTCTTTTATCGTTTCCGTAGATACCGGGCCCCTTCACCTGGCAGCGGCTTTAGGAAAAAAGACCGTGGCCCTTTTCGGCCCCACCGCCCCCTGGCGGACCGGCCCTTACGGAGATGGACACCGGGTAATATTCAAAGGGCTTTCGTGCAGCCCCTGCTTTAAAAAAAGCTGCCTTAAGCGCCGCTGTCTCAAAGAGATAACCCCGGAAGAGGTCTTTGAGGTCTGCGAATTTTAATGCCTTCTTTTGGGAAGAAGGATACGCAGAATGCCCTCTTCAAATACCGCTTCCGCCCCTTCTGGTGTTACAGGGAAGGGCAGCCTGATAAGACGCTCAAAAGGCCCGTATTCTCCTTCCAGCTGATAAACCCGGCCGTAATTCGGCAGAGACCGGTAGCCTTTCACGTAGAGGAAATGGCCGTCAAGCCGGATGTCGAAGCGGTCCCTTTCTGCCCCCGGGCAGGTAATCAATACCATCAAGGCCTGCGGGATTTCGAAGATATCCACCTGAGGAACCCAGGTCTCCTGGGAGGGGAGACAACGGATATGATAGTAAAGGAGCTCGTTTAAATAGAGTTGCATCTGGCGTTGAAGTTTGCCAAGCCCTTCACTCCATAAAATACGAATAACGGCCATCTCCTCCTCCGTTTCTCAAAAAATACTTTTGCTAGGCGGGCACACGAATACATAATCCCGGCCCTGATATCTAAAAACCCCCACACTTGCCGGTATAAGCCCGTAGTGGTCATCTGTAGATAGAAAGTAAAGTCCTGTTAAACCTTTGACAAGGCCTGCTTTTTCAAGCCCCTGCACCCAGCGGTGCCTTCCCCGCCGCCAGCCGGCATCCAGAAAGATAAGGGCATCGGTATAGGCAAAGAAAAGGAGATCTCTGGGAAAATTTCGCTTGCGGCGCCAGTCTTCGTAAAGCCTGGACCATTTTTGAGAGAAAGGAATATTCCCTGCCAGGAGAGCGGCTCCCACAAAAGCCTGTCCCGAAAGCCCCTGATTCTTACGCAAAAAATCTTCTTCAGCTACCAGATGGGGGAAATAAACCGGAAGCCCAAAATTTAAAGAGGCCAGATTCCGGGCAACCCTGGCAAGGGTTTCTCTGGGGGCCCAGCAGATAACCGCCTCGCATTCCAGAAGGGCCTCCAGATGATAGGAGACATCGGTATCATGGAGCCCAAAATAACGCTTTTTCTGAATTTTTAGGCCGTATTCCACCGCGTAGGCCATGAGCCAGCGTTCCGCCTCCTTCCCCACCGGATCGCGGGTAAGAAGGAGGCCAATCTTTTTCTGCCCCTTTTTCTTTAAACAACGGTAAAGGACCTTGACGGCCGCGCGGGTGGAAAGACCCGTGCGAAAATAAGGCCCCAGGTTTTTCCCCCATTCTTTTACTGGGTGAAAATCCCCGCTGGTGACGATGGCAGGTATTCCCCAGGAACGCACCCTGCTCACAAATTCTTCGGAACAGCGGGAAAGAAAAGGCCCCACCAGGACATTTACCCCGTCCCAGTAAGCCCTCTCAACAATCTGGGAAAGACGGCTACATTTTCCGGAAGAATCATAGAAGAAAAGATCAATTCTTGAAGGGAGGGCGTTTGCAGCGGTTTGAAGCCAGTCTTTAAGGGCCTGGCCTTGAGAAGAGGCCTCTCCTGAAAGGGGGAGAACAATTCCCACCCGCAACCCGGCCCAGAGAGGTGAGGCCAGACTCAAAAAGAAGAAAGCGAGGAGAAAGAAAAACTTTTTAACGCTTCTGGAGCTTAACAAGATATTTCCGCGCAATACGGGCCTGTTCGGTGCGAGGATAAAGACGCACCAGTTTTTTAAAGACGATGACTGCGGCCTCCGTATCACCCAGACGCAGAAAAGCCAGCCCCTGTTTTAGAAGGGCGGCCGGCACTTTGCCGCTCCGGGGGAATTCGTCTATTACCTTCTGGTATTGCAGGATGGCGTCCTCGTAAAGTTTGCGTTGATAGAGACATTCTCCGATCCAGAAGGTGGCATTTGCCGCCCTTTTACCCCTGGGATACTTGCGAAGGTATTCTTCAAAAAGGGCCTGGGCCTCTTCGTATCTCTTCTGGCGGTAGAGATTTAAGGCCTTTTTGTAAAGGGCTTCCTCGTCAAGGGCCTTTTTGGGAGGTGGGGCCTTTTTGATCTTCTTGGATTTGAGGTTTTCTTCTAGCAGATTAAGCCGGGCAAGGATCTGCTTCTGGAATTCCTGAAAGGCCTCTCTGTCCTGCCCCTGCTGATAGAGGACCTGCTCCATCTGGCCGCTTAGACGCATCTGCTCGGCCTGCAGTTTTTCGAGCTCCGAAAGAAGCTCAAGCTGCCTTTCGGCAATCTGTTCCATCTGTTTGCGACTTTTCTCAAAACGGGAAAGATCTTCCCCGAGACGCGCTACTTCCTTCTCGACGGCAGAAAGCCTCTTGTCAAAGGCTTCAAGCCTCTGGTTGAGATCATAGACCTGGGACTGTAAGCTTTCGACTTCCTGTTGCTGGGCCACACAACCTACAAAGAGCCAGCTAAAAATAAAAAAAAGAAGAAAAATTTTCCCTGCCAGACGCATAAATTTGTCCTCTAGCCTGAGATTACATCTCCGTCAAGATTTAAGGGCCCCAATTAGAGATAATATTTTTTCTTCTCCCATTTTGGCAAGGAGGGTTTTCGTTTCCTCCAGGATGCGGGGGGGATTTTCCGGGTCAAGCAGGGTGGCCGTGCCCACCTGGACGGCCGTGGCCCCACAGAGCATGTATTCCAGGACATCCCTCCCCGAGACAATCCCCCCACAACCAAAGATGGGGGGCTTAAAACGTTTCCAGATCTCATGGATGAGCTTCAAAGTCAAGGGCTTTATAGCGGGGCCGGAAAGGCCCCCTGAACCACGCCCCAGGGCAGGTCTCCGCTGCCAGAGGTCCACCGCCAGGGCCGGATAGGTATTGGCCACGGTGAGGGCGTCTGCTCCTTCCATCAGGCAGACCTCAGCCACTTCAAGCACCGGCCCCACCGGAGAAAGCTTTACCACCAGAAAGCCCCCATAAATGTTTCGCACTTCCCGAAGCAGTCTTTTTACGGCTTTGGGATCCTGGGCAAAAGAAAGACCACCCTTCTCCACATTGGGGCAGGAAATGTTAAGCTCTATCCCGGCCAGAGGTAAAGAACGCAAGGCCTCTACTACCTTCACAAAATCTGATACCGTCTCACCGAAGACATTTACTAGGATGTTGGTGCCATATTGGGAAAGCCGCGGCCAGATCTCTTCCCGAAATCTCAAAACCCCCGGGTTCTCAAGGCCGATAGCATTTATCAGACCACAGGGGGCCTCTGCCAGGCGAGGTGGAGGATTACCTTCTCGAGGGAGCCAGGAAAGGCCTTTGGTAACAAGGCCTCCCATCAGGGAAAGATCAAAATATCTGGAAAGTAACTCTCCGAAACCCCAGGTGCCGGAGGCCAGAAAAAGAGGGTTAGCGGCCTTGAGAGGACCAATCTGAACGCCAAGATCCATACCCACAATCTATCTTTTTTTGGCCAAAATTACCAGGACAGGCGGTCAAAGACCCGGTACTGAAGGGCCTCCAGTAGATGAGGGGTTTTGATCT
Organism: Thermodesulfobacteriales bacterium; assembly: GCA_026985945.1. Classification (GTDB taxonomy): domain Bacteria; phylum Desulfobacterota; class Thermodesulfobacteria; order Thermodesulfobacteriales; family Thermodesulfatatoraceae; genus Thermodesulfatator. The sequence continues at coordinate 6,678 of JALSPN010000104.1, read as the reverse complement.
TTTCTTCGTGGGAAAGATCGGCGATGGTGCGGGCTATCTTGAGCACGCGATGAAAGGCCCTGGCGGAAAGATTAAGTTTCTGGGCAGCTCGTTCAAGAAGCCTTCTTTCCTCTGGCCCTAAATGGCAAAATTTTTTAAGTTCTGCCGGCCCCAGATAAGCATTTAAGATCTCCCTGCCGTAGCGTTCCTTCTGCCTCCTACGGGCCAGAAGCACTCTTTCCCTCACCTTGGCTGAGGGTTCCGCTGGCCTTTCACGGGCCAGGTCTTCATAATCTACCGCCGCCACCTCTACCTGAAGATCTATTCGATCAAGCAATGGACCGGATAGTTTTTGCCGGTAGCGGCGCACCTCCTGGGGGCTGCATTGACAGGGCCTTTTGGGATCTCCGTAATAGCCACAGCGGCAGGGGTTCATGGCTGCCAGCAAAATAAATTTGGCAGGGTAAGTGATGCTCATCTGGGCCCGGGAAACGGTAATCTCGCCGGCCTCAAGGGGCTCTCTCAAGGCCTCAAGCGCGTTGCGGCGGAACTCCGGGAGTTCGTCAAGGAAAAGGACCCCGTTGTGGGCAAGAGAGATCTCCCCGGGCTTGGGAGGATTGCCCCCGCCGATAAGACCGGCATCAGAGATGGTATGATGGGGGGCCCTGAAGGGGCGTTCTTTAAGAAGCGGCCTTTCAGGATCCAGGAGCCCCAAAACACTATAAATGCGGCTTGTTTCAAGGGCCTCCTCGTAAGAAAGGGGCGGGAGAATACCCGGAAACCTCCTGGCCAGCATGGTCTTTCCCGCCCCCGGAGGGCCAATGAAAAGAAGGTTGTGCCCCCCTGCCGCCGCTATCTCAAGGGCCCTTTTGGCATGTTCCTGCCCGGCCACCTCGGAAAGATCAGGCACCGGGGCCGAGCTTTCCGCCGCTTGTTCGAGACAAAATTCCCTTTCCTGGCCGAGATTAAAAGCCGCCTCTTTGAGGTGAGAGACAGGCAAAATTTTGAGCCCTTTGATGAGGGCCGCCTCCCCCAGATTTTTCTCCGGGCAGACCAGAGCAAGGTGTTTTCTCCTGGCCAGAAGGGCAACCGGAAGGACCCCTGAGACGGGTTTTAATTTCCCGTCAAGAGAAAGCTCACCGTAAAAGAGATAGCCCCGAAGTTGCTCCTGGGGAATGATTCTCGCCGCCGAAAGGATAGCCATGGCCAGGGGGAGATCAAAGGCACTTCCTTCTTTTTTGAGATCCGCCGGGGCGAGATTGGCAGTTATTTTCTGAAGGGGGAAGGAAAAACCCGCATTTCTGATAGCGGCCCGCAGCCTTTCTTTGCTCTCCTTTAAGGCCCCCTGAGGCAGCCCCACGATGGCAAAACCCGGAAGCCCCTGAGAAATGTCAACCTCTACCTCTACCAGGTAAGCCTCCACCCCTATTATGGCTGCCGAAAAGACCTTAGCAAGCAAAAAGGCCTCCAGTCTTTGAAACTGCTTTATTTTTCGACCCTAAAGGAAAGAAGCTTTAAAAGGGAGGGAGAATTAACCGGGAATTTGAGGTTTTACTTGAAGCCTGGGAAGAGAATAATATAGTGTGAGAACGTGAGAGTTTTTTCGCGCACCCTGATCTACATCTTATTTATTGTAGTGATCTTTTATCTTTTTGCCCTGAGGGCGGAGCGTGCTCGAAGTGTCCTTCTGGCAGAAATACCCCTTTCTTTCCTGTCTCCAAAGGCTAAACCTCTCTCTGGAGAGGTAATCTTTAAAAGACGGGGGGACGGATCAGAATATATTCTCATCAAGTTAAACAATAGGGTGCCTGAAAAGGCCCTGGTCCTTCTGGTAGGCAAAGACGGTATTGCTCGAGAGGTGGGCCGTTTTGAAGGGGCCACTTTTCTCTCTACCCTTCCCCGAGGAATATCCTTTTCGAAAATTTCCAGAGTAGAGATTAAGCTTGCGGGAAGCGGCCAGATGCTGGCTGAAGCCCGTTTAACAGAGAAAAACTAGTCAAGGAGTCCTGAAATGGCACGCAAGCATAAACTTCATACCAAGTTTATTTTTGTTACTGGAGGGGTCCTCTCTTCTCTGGGTAAAGGGTTGGCTGCCGCCGCCATCGGAACCCTTCTTGAAGCCCGAGGGCTTTCAGTAACCCTCCAAAAACTTGACCCCTACATCAACGTGGACCCGGGCACCATGAACCCTTTTCAGCACGGGGAAGTCTATGTCACTGACGACGGGGCGGAAACCGACCTGGATCTGGGGCATTATGAGCGCTTCACTTCCGCCAAAATGGGCCAGAAGAACAACTTCACCTCCGGCAAAATTTACTATTCCGTAATCATGAAGGAGCGGCGGGGGGATTATCTGGGGGGCACGGTGCAAATTATCCCCCACATCACAGACGAAATTAAAGCCTCCATTCTGCAATTAGCCGGCAGTGAAGTCGATATCGCTATCGTTGAAATAGGGGGAACCGTAGGAGACATTGAGGGCTTGCCTTTTCTGGAAGCCATCCGCCAGCTTCGCAACGATCTGGGCCGGGAAAATACCCTCTATATCCATCTCACTTACGTCCCTTTTATTAAAACCGCCGGAGAATTAAAGACCAAACCCACTCAGCACAGTGTTAAGGAACTTAGAGCCATAGGGATTCAGCCCGACATTCTCCTTTGCCGCACCGAACGGTTTTTGCCTCCGGAAGTCAAGAAAAAGATTGCCCTCTTCTGTAATGTGGACGAAAACGCAGTCATCACCGCTAAAGATGTGGATTGCATCTATGAAATTCCCCTTATTTTCCACAAAGAAAAGCTTGATGAAAAAATTATCGAACTCTTAAACATCTGGACCAGGGAGCCCCGCCTGCAGGAATGGGAAGAGCTGGTCTTTCGTCTCAAAAATCCCAAACAGGAAGTCACCATCGCCGTAGTGGGGAAATATGTGCATCTTAAAGATTCTTATAAATCCCTTCACGAAGCCCTGGTGCACGGAGGCATTCCCACCCGCACCAGGGTAAATATCCGCTATATTGATTCCGAAGAGATTACGCCGGAAAACATCTCTGAACTTCTTGAAGGGGTAAATGCCGTTTTGGTCCCGGGAGGATTTGGCTCTCGAGGTATTGAAGGGAAGATCCGGGCCATTGAGTATGCGCGCCAAAACAGGCTCCCCTTTTTCGGCATCTGTCTGGGGATGCAGCTTGCGGTAATAGAATTTGCAAGACATGTTGCCGGGCTTGAAGGCGCAGACTCAACGGAATTCAACCCTGATACCCCTCACCCCGTGATCTATCTCATGCGGGAGTGGTTCAATTATCGCACCCAGCGGGTGGAGATTCGAGACGAACACACCGAAAAAGGTGGCACCATGCGTCTGGGGGCCTATCCCTGCCGGCTGGTTGATGGCACCCTGGCCCAAAAGGCCTATCAGAAAGACGAAGTTTTTGAAAGACACCGCCATCGTTACGAATTCAACAACGAATATCGCGATCTCCTTACGGAAAGGGGCCTGGTTATAAGTGGAATTTCCCCTGATGGGGAGCTGGTGGAAATCGTGGAATTACCGGAAGAGAATCATCCCTGGTTTTTGGGCTGTCAATTTCATCCGGAATTTCGTTCCCGCCCCATGGATCCCCATCCCCTTTTTGTCTCCTTTGTAAACGCCGCCTTACGCCACAAGAAGGATCATGAGAGCTGATATCTCCTGGGATGATGCCCGCTCTCTTCTGGAAGAAAGGCTTACGAGATGCGGGATAAATTTCCCTCTAGACTCTTTCTGGCCCCGGCTTGAAGCCTATTTTGAGGCCTTTGAAAGAGAAGCCTCAGGGCTTAAGCTTACCGCCATCAAGAGCAGAGGTGAACTTATCCAGGGGCCGGTCTTTGAGTCCCTTTTTCTGGCCTCTCATCTGCCTTCCGAGGGCCCCTGTGCCGATCTGGGAACCGGAGCCGGTATTCCGGGATTTATCGTCAAAATAGCTCGCCCCGAACTCCAGATATCTCTTCTTGAGGCCTATCCGCCACGGGTAGAGTTTCTGAAACAGCTGGCCCAAAAGCTTAAAATCTCCGGGATAGAAGCCCTCTGCTGTCACGTGGGGTTTGAAGGCAAAGTTCCGGAGGCTCCAGTGGCCCTGGCAAGGGGCTATGGAAGTGTAGATAAATTTGTCCTTCATGCCGCCAAATATCTGAAAGCTCGAAAAGCTTTCTATCTCTGGCGTAAGGACGTCGAGCCCTGGAAATCAGAAATTCTGCCCTTAAAGCTTGTTAAGCGCTTGTCTCTGCCCGAACGTCCGGTAGAGCTCCTCTATTGGCAGGCTAGTTGAAAATGGCTATTGACGATCCTTCAAAAAAATAAAAGACGTGCGGGCAGAGCTTACCGGACATTTTGACGGATTCAATGCCCGAGTGGATCAGCTGGCCTTTCAGGTAGGGAAGCTGGTACAGGGGCTCGAAAGAATGAGGCAAAGACAAGAGTGACAACTGATCTCCTGCACCGAGTCCAACGGCTTGAGCCCAGTCAAGGATCCGTTCCTATTTTTCGTTCCGAAAAATGGGAACGGATCCCTTATAGTTGTGCTTCCATTGCTCTTAGCCATTTTGCAAAAGTCTCCCTCGTTCTAATCGTGATTCTTTTCAATAAAATGTGCTTCCATATTTGCTTTAAGGTTCAAGAATGACCATATTTGGAGTTGATGGATGTCGGAGAAGGAGGCCAGCTATGGGAATTGAGTTTCGGGAGGAAAAGCATATCAAGACTTTCCACAATCCGTTGAATAATTTTACTCCTGAAAGTCAGGAAGTATTGATCCGGTTTGATCCCCTTCTTGACCATTTTGCCGTCTTTAATCCCGCCCTTGAGGATAAGGTGCGCCTTTTTTTCGGCAAACATGATTGGACACTGGTGGAAAAGGTTGCTCAGGCCACAAAAGAGGCCTGTTTCATGTGCCCGCCAAAAGTGCGGGAGATAACCCCTCGCTATCCCGAAGATTTCATCCCTGAGGGGCGCCTTGTGCGCGGAGAATGCACCCTTTTCCCCAACCTTTTTCCCATTTCTCCGCGGCATGCCGTAATCGCGGTTGGAGAGGCCCATTTTCGGAAACTTGACGAATTCAGCCCGGAATTGGTAGCCGATGGCCTGGCTTTAGGGCTTGATTTTTTACGGCTGGTCACCGATGAAGACCCCGCCATGCGTTTTGGCTGTGTTTGTGCCAATTTTCTCCCCCCGGCAGGGGCAAGTCTCGTCCACCCTCATTTCCAGGTGGTGGCTAACAAAGAGGCCTTTCCTTTGCAACATCGGCTTCTTGAAAAGAGCCTTGCCCATTACTCCCGGACCGGAAAAAACTTCTGGGAAGAACTTATCACCGAAGAAAGGGCCCGAGGGGAGCGTTTCCTGGGGCAGTTCGGCCGGGTAGTCTTTTTAGCAAGTTTTGCTCCTCTGGGGAGTAACGAAATTCTGGGCCTGATAGAAGGGGCCGGCAGCCTTTCTGAAATCACCCGGGAAGATATCTTAGACCTTGCACGCGGAATAAGCGCCGCTTTGAAAGGCTACGAAGAGATGGGCTACGGGACTTTCAATTTTAGCCTTTTTCTGCCCCCCTTAGGGGAGAGGACTCCCTGGTTCACACCTCATTTAAGACTCATTACCCGCCAGAATTTTTATGAAAACTACCGCACGGATGATTATTTTCTGCAACGGCAACTGGCTTCAGAACTCATCCTTACACCGCCGGAGAAAATGGCTCAAATGATGCACAAATTTTTTAAACAGGAGGCGAGTTGAAATGAACAAGGGTTGGTCACCTTATCTGGGAGGTTTTTTAACTGGTCTCTTGCTGGTGGTCTCGGTAGTGGTTACCCAAAAATTTTTGGGAAAACCCAAATATCTTGGCACTTCAACCGCCTATGTTCGGATAGCAGGGCTTGTGGAAAAAAGTCTCTCTCCTGAGGCCGTAGAGAGACTTTCTTATTACCAGAAATATGCCCCCAAGATAGACTGGAAAGTGGCCCTGGTCTTTGTAGGGGTTCCCTGCGGAGCCCTTTTGGCGGCCCTAAAAAATGGAGAATTTCGCCCACACTTTATCCCCCCGCGCTGGGAGGAAAGCTTTGGTAAAAAAAGTGCCCTTAGAGCTTTCACGGCCTTTCTCGGAGGATTTCTCATCATTTACGGGGCAAGGCTTGCGGGAGGATGCCCAAGTGGGCACGGGCTTTCGGGGATGTCTCAACTTTCGCTTTCCGGGTTTCTTACGGTAATGGGGTTTTTCCTGGGAGGGATTCCTCTGGCATTAATCCTTTATCGGAGGAGGAGGTAAAATGGAGCTTCTTCTGGGTTTTTTAACCGGCCTCGTGTGGGGCTACATCTTTCAAAGGGCACGCATCCTGCGATTTGAAAAACACATCGGGCTCCTTACCCTTCAGGATTTCACTATCCTCAAATTTTTGCTAAGCGGGGTCATTGTAGGAAGTTTTGCCATCAATCTTTTGGCCCACTTCGGGGTTATATCCTATGCCATAAAGCCCACTCATGCCCTAGCAAACGTGCTGGGAGGCTTCATCTACGGCCTGGGATGGGCCCTTCTGGGTTACTGTCCCGGGACTTCTGGTGGAGCTTTGGCAGAAGGGGCCTTTGATGGTTTCTTCGGCCTCCTGGGTGGTATCTGCGGGGCTATCGTTTTCGCCCACACTTACGACTTCTGGAAAGAAAAAGTCCTTGTGGTGGGA
>JALSPN010000103.1 GCA_026985945.1 Thermodesulfobacteriales bacterium | reverse complement strand
TGGAGCAAGAGGGGCACGAAGCCCTTGATCTGGGATGTTTCTCTCCAGAATCCGTCGATTACCCGGTATACGGGGTAAAGGTCTGCCAGGCCCTACTTGCAGGGGAAGCCGAAAGGGGTATTTTGGTCTGTGGGACCGGATTGGGCATGAGTATGGTGGCGAATCGTTTCCCCGGTATCAGAGCGGCTCTATGTCATGAACCTTTCAGCGCCAGGATGTGCCGCCTTCACAATGACGCCAATGTTCTGGTCCTAGGAGGGCGGGTGATTGGCGATGTTCTGGCCCTTGAAGTGGTAAAAATCTTTCTGGAAACCTCTTTTGAAGGCGGAAGACACGCCCGCCGCGTAAACCAGATTGATATTTTGCCCAGAGAGGCTTTGTCATGAGTTTTCTCAAAGAGACAGATCCTGAGATCTTTTCTTTGATCGGGAAGGAGCTTCAGCGGCAGAGTGGTCAGCTTGAAATGATCGCCTCGGAAAACTTTGCCTCTCCAGCGGTGATGGAGGCCGAGGGATCCATCCTGATGAATAAATATGCCGAAGGGTATCCGGGAAGGCGTTATTACGGAGGATGTGAGTTTGTAGATGAAATTGAAACCCTGGCCATAGAAAGGCTCAAGGTCCTTTTTGGAGCAGAATATGCCAACGTGCAACCACACTCCGGCACCCAGGCCAACATGGGTGTTTATTTCGCCATTCTGGAGCCGGGAGATACCATCCTTTCCATGAATCTTGCCCACGGGGGGCACCTCTCCCACGGCTCACCGGTTAACTTTTCTGGCCGGCTTTACAGGGTGGTCCATTATGGTGTTTCCCGTGAGACCGAAACCATAGATTATGAAGAGGTCAGAAAACTGGCCCAGGAACACCGCCCTCGCCTCATTGTGGCCGGAGCAAGTGCTTACCCGCGCATTATCGATTTCGAGGCCTTTCGTTTCATTGCCGACGAAGTGGGGGCCTATCTTATGGTGGATATGGCCCACATAGCCGGTCTGGTAGCAGCAGGGATCCACCCTTCGCCGGTGCCTTACGCCGAATTCGTAACTTCCACCACTCACAAAACCATGCGAGGGCCTCGAGGGGGTTTTATCCTCTCTCAGGAACGGTTTGCCAAAATTTTAGACAAGACCATTTTTCCTGGTATCCAGGGGGGGCCGCACATGAACATCATTGCCGCCAAGGCCGTTTGCTTCAAAGAGGCCCTGGCCCCCGAATTCAAGAGCTATCAGCAGCAGGTAGTGGCCAACGCCCGGGCTCTGGCCCAGGTGTTGAAAGATGCCGGTTTTCGCCTTATTTCCGGTGGCACGGATAATCATCTTGTCCTGGTTGACCTTACCGGCCAGGGAATTACCGGAGCCGAAGCCGAAGAGGCCCTGGAGAAGGCCGGTATCACCGTCAATAAAAATGCTATCCCTTTTGACACTCTACCCCCCAAGATCACCAGTGGTATCCGGATCGGCACACCGGCTGTCACCACCCGCGGACTGCGCGAAAAAGAGATCGAACAGGTGGGGGAGTGGATGGTAGCGGTCCTGAAAAATCACCAGAACGACACCCTGATCAAAGAGATCCGGCAAAAGGTCTCTGAACTTTGTGAGCAATTTCCCCTTTACCAGGAGCTTGCACCCAGATTTTCTTTATGAAGCGCGCCCCGTGGCATGAATATTTTATGCTCCTTGCCAAGATGGTGGCCCTGCGTTCTGGTTGTAACTCCCGTCCTTCAGGAGCCGTGATTGTAAAGGACAAGCGCATCTTGGCCACGGGATATAATGGCCCCATGCCCGGAGCCTGGCATTGCACTGATAGAGGGCCGGGTTACTGTTTTCGGCGCGAAAAGGGTATCCCGGATATTGACAAATACAATTATTGCCGGGCCACACATGCCGAAGCCAATGCCATTGCGCAGGCAGCACGCTTTGGTATTTCGGTTGAAGGAGCAAGCCTTTACTGCACCCTGGCCCCCTGTTATGTCTGCCTCAAACTCATAGCCTCGGCAGGAATCAAAGAAGTCTATTACGAATACGATTACGGAAGTCGAGATTTCGAAAGGGATCAGTTCTGGCAGGAGGCCATCAGGGAAGCCGGGCTTAGGGTCTTTAAGCAGATAAAAGTTTCTCCCGAGGTTCTGGCTCAGCTTGAAGAAATTTTGCCCTACCCCACCTCGCGCCGAAGGCTCCCTCCCACCGATTTTCTCGAAGAATTTGAAGATGGGAAAACTTACGGCCTGTCAGGCCTTGAAGTCCTTTTGAATAAATTGCGGTATCAGACGCGAGAAGAATTAAAAGAAATAACCTTCGTGCTCGAAAGACCAAGCCAGAAGGAAAGGCCCCCTGAGCCTCCACCCGATCTCTTCTGGGAGGAAACACCGCTTAAGCTCAAAGATTGGCCCCTTATTTTGGCAGAAAGAATCAATCAGGACGGGGCCTTTGCCCTCAAAGGGAGATGGGAAGATCTCTTTTTTGAACTTTTCTTCCGGAGAGAAGCGGAAAATTTACGCCTCACGGTAAAATTTGCCGAAGTGGATAGGGCCAGCTTGAATATCATCCTTGCGTGGCTTGATCATCTCCTTTACCTGCTTCGTGAACGCCTGGCTCTACCGTGTAAAATGGAAATTAAGGTTCGGGTCCTTACCCTCTCTTGACATCGGATAAGTTTGAGATAATTTCTTTAAAGGCGCTGGGGGATCGTCTAATCGGCAGGACAGCGGGCTCTGGACCCGCCGGTCTAGGTTCGAATCCTAGTCCCCCAGCCATTTATTTTGTTTGAAGAAAGCCTTTCTTGCAAATTCTTAAAATTCCGTTAGATTTATATTGACATCGGAGGTGACCGTAGCTCAGTTGGTTAGAGCACCGGGCTGTGGCCCCGGGGATCGTGGGTTCAAATCCCACCGGTCACCCCAAATGTAGTGATCCACAATCTTGGATATTTTGGGAGCTTCTTTTAAGGAAAGTATTAGTAACTAGTTTCTTTGTATCTCCCTTGTAATATTTCTTCTCCTCAAATTCCCTCAGGCTCATATAGTTCAGCGCTGAATGCTCTTACTCCTTATCCATTTGCCAATCTTCCCCTAGCTTTTGCCCGAGTTTGACAGTTACTAGGCAAATTTAGGCCTTGCCGAAAAGAACATCCCTTTATTTTCAAGGGTTCCAGGGAATAGAAGGAGCCAATTTTCTATTAATCCGAGCAATTAATGTGTAACATTACATGGCATATCTGACTGCCGGGGCGCGAAAGTAACTCTTCACTATCTCCGGCTGCCTCTGCGTACTCATCAAATAGCTCCTCACGTTGCCCATCAATTCTTCTTTCGTCCGGGACTTCCTCCTTCCCACTGCGTTTGTCTTCACATCTTGATTCAAATATTCATCCGGATTCAACT
>JALSPN010000102.1 GCA_026985945.1 Thermodesulfobacteriales bacterium | reverse complement strand
GGCCCTTGATCCGCATGCCTGCCAGCAATGCCACATGGGTTACGATCATCCCCAGTGGGAGATGTGGTCAAGCTCCAAGCACGGGACCCGTTATTTTGCGAAGCTTGCGGGGAATCTCCCTGAAGGGGCGGCTGCTCCCAAATGTCAGGATTGCCACATGCCGGATGGCAACCACGAAAACCGCACCGCCTGGGGCTTCCTCGGCGTAAGGCTTCCTCTTCCTGAAGACAAAGAGTGGGCCGAGGCCCAGGTAACCATCCTGAAGGCCCTCGGGGTCCTTGATCCCTTCACCGGCAAACCTACGGCTCGCCTGGAGGTGGTCAAAAAGGCCCAGCTTGCCAGACTTACCCAAGAAGAGTTTGATCGGGAGCGTAACCGCATCAAGAAGGTCTGTTATCGCTGTCACTCCAAGGATTACGTTGATTTTCAGTTCAAACAGGCGGATCAGTACTACAAAAAGATTGATATGCTGATGGCAGAGGCCATCAATACCGTGGCAGACCTTTACAAAGACGGAATTCTCAAGAAACGTGGTGATCAGCCTTATGCTTATCCGGATTTCCTCTACTTTATGCGCACGGACTATGGCGCCGGCTGGGATAAACTCGAATACATCGAACAGGTGCTCTTCCAGATGTACATGAAGCACCGGATGCGCGCTTATCAGTCCTTCTTCCATATCAATCCGGATTACGCCTACTGGTACGGCTGGGCGATGATGGTCAAAGACCTCGGTGAGATCAAAGAGCTTGCCAGGCAGATGCGCGCCACCCACGCCAAATCCAGATAGCTTCAGATCTCATTAAAAAGTCAGAGGGGGAGCTTTAGCTCCCCCTCTTTTCTTTTAAACAAAAATTCTTTATTAAGAGTCAAAAATTCTGGAGAAAATAATGGCCGAAAAAGAAATCCTTTTGCGCCAGATCCCTGCTATCCACGAATTAACAGGCACCCTTAAGAAAAGGCACCCTGCCCTTCCCGAAAGACTCCTCACCCAAATAGCCAGGAAGACGGCAGAGCTCATCAGGGGGGAAATTCTTTCCGGAAAGCGTGAGAGTTTGTCTCCAGAAGAAGTCTTAAAGATGGCCGAAGGGGAGCTTATCCGTTATCAAAGGCTAAATCTCAGGCGGGTTATTAACGCCACCGGGGTGGTGGTTCACACCAATCTGGGGCGTTCGGTCCTGGCTCAGGAGGCCCTAGAGGCGGTGGTGGAAGTCTCTTCCCATTATTCCAACCTGGAATTTGATCTCCGAAGTGGTAAGCGCGGCAGCCGCTATGTCCACGTGGAAGAGATCCTTCTTGAGCTTACCGGGGCAGAGGCCGCGCTGGTGGTAAACAATAACGCGGCGGCGGTTCTCATCACCCTGAACACCCTGGCGGCAGGAAAGGAAGTTGTCGTTTCAAGAGGGGAACTTGTGGAAATCGGGGGCTCTTTCCGTATTCCAGACGTAATGGCCCGCTCAGGAGCCATTTTAAGGGAAGTAGGGGCCACCAATCGCACCCACCTGAAAGATTATGAGGCCGCCATCAACGAAAATACGGCCCTTCTCATGAAGGTTCATAAAAGCAACTATGCTATCGTGGGTTTTACCAAAGAGGTCTCCGGAGCAGAGCTGGTGGAACTTGGACGGCGTTATCAGCTTCCGGTGATTGAAGACCTCGGAAGCGGCTGTTTCGTAGATTTTTCCAGATACGGCCTCCTTAAAGAACCTACGGTGCAGGAAGTCCTCGCCACCGGGGTGGATGTGGTAACTTTTTCAGGAGATAAGCTCCTGGGTGGCCCGCAGGCCGGCATTATCCTGGGGCGGAAGGACTTTGTGGCTGCCATCCGCCAAAATCCCCTCAACCGGGCGGTGCGGATAGACAAAATGACCCTTGCTGCCCTTGAGGCCACCTTGAGACTCTACCGGGATGAAAAAGAGGCCATAGAGAAGATTCCCACCCTTAAGATGCTTATCACCTCTCCTCAGGAGTTAAAAAGACGGGCGGTGCGTCTTAAGAACAAATTACGGAAAGTCCTTCCCTCCGGAGCAGAACTCCGGGTAGTGGAGACTATTTCTCGCGTGGGAGGAGGGGCACTTCCCCTGGCAAGCCCCCGCTCTTTTGCCGTGGCGCTTAAAAGCCCACACATTTCGGCCTCTCGCCTGGAAGCGGCCTTAAGGGAGCAGGAGCCCCCTGTTATAGCCCGTATCGAAGAAGAGGCCCTACTTTTTGATCTGCGCACCGTCTTGCCCGGAGAAGAAAATCTGATCTGTAAAACCCTTGAAGAGATCTTCCAGAAAGAGGCTTTATGTCAAAATTGACCCCCTGGACCATAAAACATCTTCTTCCCCTCTTAAAGGAAACTGTCTCCCCGCTCCTTCCCTTCTATCTTAAAGAAGGCGAAGGGTTGTCTCTTTCGTGGAGAGGGCAGCCGGTGGCAAGCTTTTCTCCTGGAGAAAAGATTTCGGCCGAAGAGTGGCGGCGATGGGGGCCTGCCGCTACCGCCCTTATAAACGAAGTCTTTGAGAGGCTGGTGAGGGAAAAGACCATTGATGGTCTTCCGGGGCCGGATCTCCTCTTTCGGGAGCTTGAAAAAAAACCGCTAAAAGGGCTCCTTTTAAAGACTTCAAAACCCCCGGCCCGAGAGGGCCTTTACGTCTTAAAAGACGGGCTCTTTTTTCTCCCTGAGGAATACTTTGACTTTCGTGGGCTTCTTAAAGATCTCTGGCGGAAGGGAAAGGTCTTTCGGGCTGCGGCCCTTTTTCTTGAAACCCCAGAAGAAGTGGAGTCTCTGGTCCAATTCGTTTCCTTTTTGGACGCCTTTGGTTTCGTCTGGTTCACGGGTAAGGCCGCCCGTTATTTTACCACTTACGGCCTTGACGAAGAAAAATGGCCGGCCCTGCAAGAACTGGCCACTTTAGGCCCTTCTCATACCCTGGTCTGGGTGGAAGGAGAGCCCCCCTCCCTCAATTGTCTGCGCGAGAAGGCTACTTTCTGGCTTGAGTTAGGGGAAGAAAGGGCCCTTTTCGCCACGAACTCCCCCCCTGATTCCCTGAAGGAGCTTCTCACCTCTCTTTCTCTAAGAGCCGGGGTTCTCCCCCCAGGGGATGAAAAGCGTCCTCTTCGGTTGCTCTGGGCAGCTTTTGAACATGCCAGAAGGCTTGGAGAAGAGGCTATTATTTTCTGGGTCCCTTTCAGTCTCCACGTGTTAGGTGACGTCTTTTTGGATTTGGGAGATCTTTTTGCGGCTCTTTCCTGTTATGAGGAGGTCCTCGGGAGGAGTCTTCAGCCTGTGGAGCTCTTTAATAGCCTGGCTTATGTTTATCTTGAGCTTGGAGATCATCAGAGAGCTGAGGCGTTTTTGCAAAAGGCCTTTTCAGAGGCCCCTGCTGATCCCATG
>JALSPN010000101.1 GCA_026985945.1 Thermodesulfobacteriales bacterium | reverse complement strand
TCTTCGGGCTGTGGTGCCTTCTTGACTCTTGCCATAGTGTCCACCCTCCTTTTTGTGATTTTGTCATTCTACAATTTCCACAGTTGGGTGGACACTCCCGCGCAGGATGAAGATCTACACCCCCACCCCGGCCCTCCCCCTTATCAGAGGGAGGGAGATCCCCTTCGCCACTCACTAGCACACCTTTTGGGTGAAAAAGTCAAAGTGAGCATTTTCCTTGAAATATAATACCGAAGAGCTCTTCTCTACTCTGCTAACCGGAAATTATGGGAGTGTATTGGTCTCGCTTGACATTGATAGTTAGCATGTTATTTTTCAGTCTAGTTTAGGGCCGCTAGCTCAATTTGGTAGAGCAATGGACTCTTAATCCATAGGTTCCAGGTTCGAGTCCTGGGCGGCCCACCAAGTTTCCAATGAAGAAAAAATTTTGTCTCCCTTGAAGAACGCCTTTCATTTGTTTGGACAAATGTAACAGTGTAGAGCTCCTCAAAATTCTGGATATTTTTGAACTTTATTTTGGTATCACTCCAACAAACCAAGGCGATTCACGGTAATCTTCCGGAATTTTTCTTTCAGATCCTCGAGAACGAGATAGGCACAGGGGATGATAAGAAGGGTAATAAAGGTGGCAAAAAGGACCCCGAATCCCAGGCTGATGGCCATAGGGATCAGGACCCGGGCCTGAAGACTTTTCTCAAATATCATGGGCATCAGGCCCACAAAGGTGGTCAGGGTGGTGAGCACGATGGGGCGGAAGCGTTTTTCAGCCGCTTCAACTATCGCTTCTAACCTTGCTTTTCCCTCCTTTCGCAGACGACTGGTGAGATCAAGGAGCACGAGAGAATCGTTTACCACCACCCCTGAAAGGCCTACGATGCCAAAAAAACTTAGAATATTGAGATGATAGCCCATAAGTTTATGCCCCAGGAAGGCGCCGATGATGCCAAAGGGGACGGCAAACATGATCACGAGAGGCAAAAAATAAGATCTCAGGGGCACGGCCAGCAAAACGAAAATGGCCAGCTGGGCTATCAAAAAACCCTTCACCACATCCCGCATGGCCTCTCTTTGCCGGCGACCTTCCCCTTCAAGGGAATAAACAAGCCCCGGATATTTAAGTCTTAAGGCCGGCAAAAATTCCTCTTTAAGATAGCGCCTGATCTCGGAAGCACTGGTGATCTTCTCATCCACCTCTGCGAGAACCCTTATCACCCTTCGGCAATCAAGTCTTTCCAGGCTGACATAGCTTTCTCCCCACCTGAGATGCGCGACTTCCTGAAGGGGAATTTCGCGACCATCCGGCAAGTGGATTCTCAGGTTTTCAAGGGCCCAGAGGGAGGCCCTTTCTTTTTCCGGGTAACGCACCAGGACCTGGACCTCGTCTTCCCCCCGCTGCACCCGCAGGGCCTCCGCACCGTAAAAGGCGTGTCTCACCTCTCGGGCCACATCTTCAAGAGTAAGGCCAAGGCTGCGAGCTCCTGGCTTAAGGGTAAGTTTGATTTCTTTCTTTCCAGGAATGAAGCTGTCCTCAATATCATGAACCCCAGGGAGGCGTGAAAGCTCCTTTTTGAGCTCTTCTACGGCTGAAAGGAGTTTTTCTTCGTCCTTGAGGGAGAGGGCCACTTCAATGGGTTTCCCGAGCCCGAAGAGTTCGCTCTGAAAGAGCACTCCCTCGGCCCCCGGTACCTCTCCTACCCTTTTTCGCCATTTCCGGACAATTTCTTTGCTGCTGATACCGGGTCGTTTCTCCCCCGGCACGAGTTCGATGGTCACCTGGGCCAGATGAGAACCCATATCTGGTTTTCCAGCCTTAGGGCCGTGGCGGGTCTGGTGAACGCCCACCATGACCATGGAATATTCCAGGAGCCTGCGGTGATATTCCCTTTCGTATTTCCGGATGATCTCAAGCCCTTTTTTTTCAATTTCTCTGGCAATAGCAAGGGTCTTAGAGGTAGGGGTGCCGGCGGGCATGGTGAGGTAACAGTTGATGTCGTCACTTTCCACCCTGGGGAAGAAGGTAAACTTGATTCTTCCCCCCAGCCAGAGGGCAAGGGAAAACATGAGGATCGCCAGCGCCCCTGCCAGCGTCGCATAGCGCCAGCGCAGGCAGAAGAGCAGTATCCGGCGATAGGGGCCCGAGACAAAACGTTTAAGCCCCCGGGCAAGAAAACTTGTCCCTTCAGGTGAGATATGGCCCCTGGTGGCGGCCAGATGGGCTGGAAGCACGAAAAGGGCCTCCAGAAGAGAACCCGAAAGCACCAGAATCACCACGATGGGAATGACCCGGATAAATTTTCCGAGCACCCCCGTGCCGTAAAGAAGGGGCCAGAAGGCCGCGATGGTGGTAAGCACGGCAAAGATTACGGGCGTGGAAACCTCAATGGTTCCCTGGATGGAGGCCTTAAGGGGAGAGAGACCTTCTTCCCTTAAGCGAAAGACGTTTTCTCCGATCACAATAGCGTCATCCACCACGATGCCAAGCACCAGGATGAAAGCAAAGAGGGAGACCATGTTGATGGAGACCTCGAAATAAGGCATGAGGAAAAGGGCGGTGGCAAAGGAGATGGGGATACCCAGCATGATCCAGAAGGAGAGTTTCGGATGCAGGAAGAACCCGAGCATCACGACCACCAGAAGCATCCCCAGGCTCATGTTTTTCAAGAGGAGAAAAAGACGGGCCTTTAGGATCTGGGAGTGATCTTCAAAAATTTGAAGGGATAGGCCTTCCGGCAGGTGAGCTTTGAGCTGGGGGAAATAGGCGTTTACGGCCCGGGAAATCCGGAGGACATTTTGATTACCCAGGCGGAAGACCTCTATGACTGCCGCCCGCTTTCCGTTAAAATAGGCAAAAAGATCCACCACGTCGCGGAAGGCGTCTTCAACCCGGGCGAGCTCCCGCAGTTTGATCTCCGTCCCGGAAGGAGAAGAAATAATGGGGATTTCGGCATACTGGCGGGCAAAGTATTTCTTCCCCCGTGCACGAAGAAGAATTTCTTCCGAAGGGGCCGTGATACGGCCGGCCGGAAGATCAAGGCTTTCTTCCCGAATGAGGCGGGCGACTTCAAAAAGACTGAGTCCGTATTTTCGCAGGGTCTCTTCCGAGACCTCTACATGGATTTCTGCCGGGCGAAGGGCAAAATAGGCCACTTCCGTTACTTCCGGAAGGGAAAGGAGTTCCTCTTTTATCCTTTCGGCCCAGTACTTGAGGGTGGCCTCAGAAACGTCTCCGTAAAGGGCAATGTTTATCACCGGATAACGGCGCACCACACGCCGCACTACGGGGCGTTCTGCTTCCTCAGGCAAGATGGTGAGGCTGTCCACTTCAACCTTTACATCGTCGTAAAGTTTGTTGACGTCCCAGCCCTTCATGACCTCGATGGTGACCACCCCGAGGCC
>JALSPN010000100.1 GCA_026985945.1 Thermodesulfobacteriales bacterium | reverse complement strand
TCACGGATCACCGTTACCTTGATAAGGCCAGGATAAGTGAGCTCTTTTTCAATCTTTTTGGCAATATCACGGGAAAGGAGGACCGCCTCTTCATCGGAGACTTTTCCAGAATCCACAATTACCCGTATCTCCCGCCCGGCCTGAATGGCGTAAGCTTTCTGCACCCCGGCAAAAGAGGTAGCCACCCTTTCAAGATTTTCAAGCCGCTTGATGTAAGATTCTAGCAGTTCACGCCGAGCCCCAGGACGGGCCCCGGAGACCGCATCCGCCGCCTGGACCAGAATGGCAAGGATGGACTCCGGCGGGACGTCTTCATGATGAGCGGCAATGGCATTTACGATCTCTTCGTCTTCTCCGTATTTTTTGGCGAGCTCGGCTCCAATAAGGGCATGAGGGCCTTCCATCTCCTGATCCACCGCTTTTCCTATGTCATGAAGAAGACCGGCACGCTTAGCCTTCTTGACATCCAGACCAAGCTCTCCCGCCATCACTCCGCAAAGATAGGCCACCTCGATGGAATGCTGTAAGACATTTTGCGAATAACTCGTGCGGTACTTGAGCTTCCCGAGAAGACGCAGAAGCTCCGGAGAAAGGCCGTAAACCCCGACGTCAAAGGCCGCCCGCTCGCCTACCTCTTTGATAGTGGCGTCAAGCTCTTCTTCCACCTTGCGGACCACTTCTTCAATACGAGCCGGATGAATACGCCCGTCTGATACCAGGCGCTCTAGGGCCAATCTTGCCACTTCACGCCGCAGGGGATTAAACCCCGAAAGGACAACCACTTCAGGGGTATCGTCAATGATGAGATCCACCCCGGTAGCAGCCTCAAGGGCCCTGATGTTACGGCCTTCCCGGCCTATTATGCGGCCTTTCATGTCCTCACTGGGCAGAGGAACCACCGAGACCGCTTTTTCCGTCACAAAATCCGTGGCACAGCGGGAAATAGCCAGAGCCAGGATTTCCCGGGCCCGGCGATTGGCCTCTTCACGGGTCTCCGTCTCCACCCGCATAAGGATGCGAGCCGCTTCCTCCTTGGCCTCCTCTTCGGCCTTTTTAAGCACGATCTCCCGGGCCTCTTCCACCGTAAGATGGGCAATCTTTTCAAGCTCTTTTTTCTGCGCCTCGATTAAACCCTGGTATTCCTCCTCCCTTTTCTGGAGAGTTTCTTCTTTATCTCGGAGGCTTGCTTCCTTGCGGGCCAGATCTTCCTCGCGACGGTCAAGTTGCTGACTGCGGCGCTCTAAATGGCCTTCTCGTTCTGCTAACCGGGCCTCCTGCTCTAAAAGGCGGGTCTCCTGCTCCCGAAGACGACTCTCTTCGTGGGCAAGTTTCTGCTTCTTCTCTTCGAATTCTCTTTCCAGTTCTTCCTTGTAGCGAAGAGCCTCTTCGCGGGCTTGAAGTTTGGCCTCCTGTTTCAGCTGTTCTGCTTCTTTTTGGGCCTTTTCAAGGAGTTGCTGAATCTGGCTCTCAACACCGCCAAGCTTTTCGGCATCTTTTTTCTCTTTATACTTTATACCGATGGGTATGCCCGCCCCGATACCTACTACCAGGGCAACCACCACCAAGAGGACTTCCATGGCTAAAACCTCCTTTTTCGGGTGACTACCCCGTAAGGGCAAGGCGGGCAGGTGAGGGGAATCTGGAATTTTATTGTTCAGAGAAAGAAACACTGATTCGGCAAACCGCTGCCAACCTCCACCGAATCAAAGCTTTCTTTCAATATATAGAGGCACACCGGCCTTAAATCCCTTCACCGACCGCCTTGGCGGCCAGCAAAACCCTTACGGGGAAACCTTTAAAAACCCCGGGGTGCCGTGTTAACCGGCCCGCACGAGACCCGTCTCACATAAGTGGGTGGCTCGTCCTTCCTTACGGTTTCTCCGCCAAGCGGAGCATACCTCCGGAAGGAGAGGAGCCTCCCTCTGGTCTCGCTGTTGGCTCGGCAGGCTAAATGGTTAATCACGCACACCCCAGGGAACCTTTTTTGATATAATCGTCAATTTTAGAGGCCTTCTCTAATAAAGCCCTTTTAAAAGCCTCGTGTTCATCTTTTATTTTTACATATTCTGAGGAAATTTGTAAGAGCATCAAAACCGCCACCTTGAGAGGCGGCAGCAATTTGTATTTTCTCTGAATCTCTCTTTCTTTCTGGCTCAAAAGATGCTGGATCTCTTTCACCATTTCTTCCGGCAAATCCGTCTTAAAGGAAAAAACCTGATCTAAAAGACGAAATTCAACGATCTTTTCCAATCTTTTTAACCTTCAAGGGAAATTTGATCTATCTTATGCAAAAGCTCCTGAACTTTATCTTTGATTTGTTGTCTTTCTCCCTGAAGTCTTTCAAGTTCTCCCTGCAATTGTTGAATCTGGGCCTCTTTGGTGCGCAATTGTTCTTCCAAAGAAGCCTTCTCCCGTCGCAGGTTTTCTATATATTCCAGCAGTTTGGCAAGCCTTTCTTCTAAAAGCCTGATTTCCTGAAATTCCATCTCTTCCTCCTCCGCTCTTTCTGGCAGCTTAAATAAGGACCCTTGTCGGTGCAAGTCTCTTCCCCGGTGGAATTACTCCCCCTGCCAAAATGTTCCCAGCCCCGATAAAAGCCCCGGCACAAACCCTTACATCTTTCAGGTCACAATGGCTTTCAACCGTTACCCCTTCTTCAAGGACTGTTTTACCGCGTAAACTTACAAAAGGGTAGATGACACAACCGGGCCCAAGCTGAACCCGCTTTTCCAGATAAACCATCTCTGGCAGAATAAAAGTAACCCCCTGTTTTTGAAAACCTTCCTTAAGCCTTTGCTGAAAAAACTTCTCTGCCAGGGCCAGGTCGAACTGGCTATTTACCCCCAAAATTTCAGTCTCGTCCTGAAGGCAGAAGGCCGCCACTTTTAAGCCCCTCTTGCGGGCCAGGCCAATAACATCGGTGAGATAATACTCTCCCTGAACATTATCAGGCCGGATTTCTTTCAGGGCCTCAAAGAGAAATTCCTTCTGAAAAATGTAGGTGCCGGTATTTATCTCGCGGATACTTCTTTCAGCATCAGAAGCGTCTTTCTCCTCCACAATGTAATCTACAAGGCCTTCGGCACCCCGCACAATCCTCCCGTAACCAAAAGGTTTTTTTACCTTTGCGGTCAAAACAGTTACTGCTGCCTGTTGTTTACGGTGCAACTCAAGAAGATCCTTTAAGGTCTCCGGCTTTATCAAAGGCACATCACCGCAAAGGACCAGAACATCCCCTCTGAAATCTTCAAGGTCTGAGGCGGCCATCATGACGGCATGTCCTGTCCCGAGCTGCTTTTTTTGCAGGACGGTTTTAACGGCGTAGGGAGACAATACCTCTTTTACCAAATGGGCCTTATGCCCTACGATTACTAAAACCCGTTCTGGCTGAAGACTAAGGGCCGTCTCAAGGACATGAAGCAGGAGAGGCTCTCCTGCCAGGAGATGCAAAACTTTGGGGAAGGGAGACTTCATTCTGGTCCCCTTTCCCGCGGCAAGAATCAAAACTGCTAACATAAGCCCCCCAAAAAATAAAAAAGGGGCAACCGAAGTTGCCCCTTTTTCAACCTGGCTAAATTAAACTTAAGCCGCTCTGGCCGAACGGGCGTGCTCCGCTACCTTAAGCCTTACCAGAGCCCGGGCCAACGCGGCCTGCGCTCTCGCCACATCAATCTTTTCGGCCTTGGCCGCTGCCTCCTGAAGCCGCCGCTCGGCCCGCTCTTTGGCCTTCAGAGCCCGCTCCACATCTATCTCTTCAGCCTTCTCCGCCGCCTCACACAGGAAAGTGATCTTGTTGCCGCTCACCTCACAAAAACCACCACTTACCGCCAGAAATTCCTGCCGATCTCCCACACGATAGCGCAATTCACCAATCTTGATGGCCGCTACCATCGGCGCGTGATTGGCCATCACACCAAACTCCCCGGCAACTCCTGGCGCCGTAACAATATCAACCTCTTCACTGACCACCAGGCGACTAGGAGTCACGATCTCTAAAAGGATACGGGCCATTATTAACCTCCCGCTGCCATCTGCTTGGCCTTCTCCACAGCCTCTTCAATGGTTCCTACCATGTAGAAGGCCTGTTCTGGCAAGTCGTCATATTTACCTTCCAGAATCTCTTTAAAGCCCCGAATGGTATCCTCGAGTTTTACGTAACGCCCGGGTGTTCCGGTAAACTGCTCGGCCACGTGGAAGGGCTGCGACAGAAAACGCTGAATCTTACGTGCCCGAGAAACGATGATTTTGTCTTCCTCAGAAAGCTCATCCATACCAAGGATGGCGATAATGTCCTGAAGGTCTTTGTAACGCTGGAGCACCTGCTGGACCTGACGGGCAACCTGATAATGCTCTTCACCCAGGACGTTAGGATCAAGGATTCGAGACTGAGAGTCCAGCGGATCCACGGCGGGATAAATTCCAAGCTCTGCAATCTGACGTGAAAGAACGACGGTTCCGTCCAGATGAGCGAAAGTAGTGGCCGGAGCTGGATCTGTCAGGTCGTCTGCGGGAACATAAACACACTGAACTGAAGTAATAGAACCTTTGGTGGTAGAGGTAATTCGCTCCTGAAGGGCACCCAGGTCCGTAGCCAGAGTAGGCTGATAACCAACGGCGGATGGGATACGACCCAGAAGCGCCGAAACCTCAGAACCCGCCTGGGTAAAACGGAAAATGTTATCTACGAAGAAAAGAACGTCCTGCCCCTCTTCGTCACGGAAATATTCGGCCACTGTAACCCCGGTAAGTGCCACCCTGGCCCGTGCCCCGGGAGGCTCGTTCATCTGACCATAAACCAGGGCTGCTTTATCGATAACGCCAGACTCTTTCATTTCGAGGTAGAGATCGTTTCCTTCACGAGTCCGCTCGCCCACTCCACAGAACACAGAGATACCACCGTGCTGCATGGCGATGTTGTGAATCATCTCCATCATTACGACGGTCTTACCCACACCGGCGCCGCCAAAAGTCCCCATCTTACCACCACGAGGGAAGGGAACCAGGAGATCAAGAACCTTAACACCCGTCTCAAGCACCCGGATAGTAACATCCTGCTCGGTAAAGGCTGGAGCCGGACGGTGAATGGGATACATCTTATCAGAGTTGATCGGACCGGCTTCGTCCACCGGGTCCCCTACCACATTCATAATCCTTCCCAGCACGGCCTTTCCTACAGGCACTACAATAGGCTGCCCCGTAGCCCATACCTCCTGACCACGCGCCAGACCGTCCGTGGTGTCCATTGCAATGGTCCGCACCACGTTGTCTCCCAAATGCTGGGCCACTTCAAGCACCAGGTTCCATTCCCGATCGTCAATGGCAGGGTTGGTAACCCGGAGAGCATCTAAAATCTTGGGAACCTTTCCGGGAGGAAATTCAACGTCTACAACGGGTCCCATTACCTGAACTATTTTTCCCATTACTTTTTCTTCGGCCATATCGCCTCTTCCTCCTTGGCTAAACTTTACTATCCTTTAAGGGCTTCTGCACCGCCCACTATATCCATCAATTCTTTGGTAATAGAGGCCTGACGCGTCTTATTAAAGAGGAGCGTAAGACTATGCACCATATCTCCACAGGCCCGGTTGGCGTTATCCATCGCGGTCATCCGGGCTGCCTGCTCGCTTACTGCGGTCTCAAGCATGGCCGCAAAAACCCGCGTGTTAATATAAAGGGGAAGTATCTGCTGAAATAGCTCCTCTGGTTCCGGCTCGTAAATATAAGAGCCAGAAATCTTCTTTTCGGCCTCTCCCTCTGAGGTCTCCTCTTCTACACTGATGGGGAGTAACTTCTCAGTTTTTGGAATTTGCCGCACCACGTTAATGAAATAACCGTAGATGATATAAGTCTCATCCACTTCACCCTCGATAAAAGCCCGCATCGCCTCCCGCGCTACCGCTCGCGCATTGAACATCTCCACCCGTCCCATTACATCCTCATAAGCCTGGCGCATAAAATCAAACTTGCGGTAATACTGCGCCCCTTTCTTACCCACACAGATCAAAGAAACCTCCCGCCCCTCAGCCCGTTGTTGCTTGATAAACTTCTCACAGGTATTGATAAGGTTGGCATTAAAAGCCCCACACAGACCCCGGTCCGCCGTCACAAGTATGATCTCCACCTTTTTGACTTCCCGCACCTGCATGAGCTCAAATTGAGAAGGATTAACCGCCCCTGAAGCTGCTAACTCGTTAATAACTTCTTTAAACTTAGAGGCATAGGGACGGAACTGCTCAACCCTCTCCTGGGCACCGCGGAGTTTGGCCGCGGCGACCATATTCATGGCCCTGGTAATCTGGCCGATCTTTTTTACCGCTTCGATTTTACGTTTAATATCTCTCAGGTTCGGCATCTTTCCTCACCCTTATCCTTTAAGGTACCGGAACCGGCTCAACATTGTGCCTGGTTTTAAACTCTTCGTTAAATTCCTTAAAGGCCGCGTGCATTTTTTCTTCCAATTCCGGACTAATTTCCTTCTTTTCCTTGATTTCAGTATATATCTCCGGATAGCGGGACTCTATAAATTCATAGAGTTCTTTTTCATAGTCTGCCAGGACATCAAGTGGCATTTCATCGAGATACCCACGTGTGCCGGCAAAAAGGATACATACCTGCTTTTCTACCGGAAGCGGCTGATATTGTGGCTGCTTCAATATTTCAGTAAGGCGGGCACCACGGTGAAGGACCCGCTGAGTTGCCCGATCAAGCTCGGAGCCGAACTGAGCAAAGGCTGCCAGCTCACGATACTGCGCAAGCTCCAGACGCAAACGACCTGCAACCTGTTTCATGGCCTTAATCTGGGCCGCACCTCCCACGCGAGAAACCGAAAGACCAACGTTGATAGCCGGACGAATGCCTGCGAAAAAGAGGCTTGGTTCCAGATAGACCTGACCGTCAGTAATAGAAATAACGTTCGTGGGAATATAGGCCGAAACGTCACCCTGCAGGGTCTCAATGATA
This sequence comes from Thermodesulfobacteriales bacterium, assembly GCA_026985945.1. Lineage (GTDB taxonomy): Bacteria > Desulfobacterota > Thermodesulfobacteria > Thermodesulfobacteriales > Thermodesulfatatoraceae > Thermodesulfatator. The sequence goes on along the minus strand of JALSPN010000100.1, from coordinate 6,115 downwards.
GGAAGCGCCGTCAGAGACCCACCACCATGTTGCTCATTAAGCTTCGCCGCCCGCTCAAGCAAACGAGAGTGGTTGTAGAAAATGTCACCCGGATAAGCCTCACGACCAGGAGGACGACGAAGAAGAAGTGACACTTCACGATAGGCGTTGGCCTGCTTAGAAAGGTCGTCATAGATGATCAGGGCGTGCCGGCCGGTATCACGGAAATATTCACCCATGGCACACCCGGAATAAGGAGCAATATATTGCAGGGTTGCCGGATCAGAAGCACAGGCCGCTACCACCGTGGTGTATTCCATGGCTCCGTGCCGCCTCAGGACCTCAACAATCTGGGCCACAGAGGCCTTTTTCTGCCCGGCAGCCACGTAGATACAATAAACGTCGCTGTCTTTCTGGTTAATGATAGAGTCGATGCCAATAGCTGTTTTACCGGTCTGACGGTCACCAATGATGAGCTCACGCTGACCCCGACCGATAGGCGTCATGGCGTCAATGGCCTTAAGCCCGGTATACATGGGCTCATGAACCGGCCGCCTGGCAATAATACCGGGAGCCTTAAGCTCGATACGACGGAATTCCTTGGCCTGGATGGGGCCCTTACCATCCAGTGGACGACCAAGAGGATCTACTACCCGGCCAAGAACCGCCTCCCCTACCGGGACCTCAGCGATACGGCCCGTCCGCTTGGCGATATCGCCCTCTTTGATCTTCGTGGCGTCACCCATGATGGGCACACCCACATTGTCAAACTCTAGGTTGAGGGCAATCCCCATTTCACCACCAGGGAACTCAATAAGCTCCATGGCCTGGCAGTTTCGAAGGCCATATACGCGGGCGATACCGTCACCAATAGAGATGACGACACCCATCTCGTTAAGGTCAACCTTCTTCTCATACTCCTCAATTCTCTTCTTAATAAGATCGCTGATTTCCTCTACTCTTATCCCCTGCATCAGGACACCTCACCCCTTATAATGGATTCTTTGAATCTTTCTAACTGGGCCCGGATGGTGCCATCCAGGACCAGATCGCCTACCCTTACCATTACCCCACCTAAAATTTCAGGGTCCTGAACCACGTGGAGCACTACCTCTCGGCCAATCTTTTTGGAAAGGGCCTCAGCCAGAGCTTTCTGGGTTTCTTCATCAAGCTCTGTGGCCACCCGAACTTCGGCCCTTGCAATTCCGAGCTCCTCATCAAGGAGCTGTTGATACATATCTGTAATATCACGAATAAAATGAATACGGCGTTTCTCTACCAGAAGGCGCAAGAATTTGGCCACGGCCTCCTCTACGGCAAGGGCCTTGTTTATCTCCTCAATAATCTCCATCTTGAGATCTGGAGGATGGATGGGACTTTCCAGCACCTCCAGGATCTCTGGCTGAGAGGTCAGAAACTCCGACACCTTACGGAGTTCCTCCCCGTACTCCTTGACCTTACCTTCATCCTTGGCCGCTGCAAAAAGACCCCTGGCGTATTTTAAAGCAACGATTGTCCTAAGCACTAGTGCACCACCCTTTCAATAAATTCTTGGACCAAACGCTTATGATCTTCCGGGGTAATCTTTTCTTTTATGATTTGTTCCGCAAGCTTTACGGAAAGCTCAGCCACTTCCTTCCGGAGCTCCTCTCGCGCCTTTTCAAGCTCCTGCTGGACATAAAATTCCGCCTGCTGCTTGATCCTTTCAGCAGTCTCCTGAGCCTCACGAATAATTCTCTCTTTCTCCTTCTCCCCTTGCTCAATAAAGGCTTCCATTATTTTTTTGGCCTCCTCTTCCAGAGTGGCCAGTTTCTTCTCATACTCCCGGTATTTGGCCTCGGCCTCAGCCCGCTTTTCGGAAAGATCTTTATATTCGCTTTCAATCTTTTCTCGCCGCGAACGGAAGGTATTTACCAGGGGCTCCCGCCCAAACTTGACCAGAATAATGACCAGGGCCAGAAAATTTACGCCCCACCACAGAAGATCCCGCACCTGCTGCTTGCTAACATGCGGTTTTACCTCATGCGCCGCTCCGTGCCCCTCTGCCATGTGTTCCCCGTGAACCGCGGCCGCATGCCCTGCCTCATGAAGGGCCTTTCCCGCCTCATGAACCGCTCCTGCTTCCGGAGAAGCAGCATGCTCCTCTACGGCCCAAACCGGCACCGCCACCCATAGACAAAGAACTACCAGTATGGCCCCTAACCGGCGCATCATAAAGACCTCCCCAAAAGCTTCTGCGCAATAGAAAGCGCAAAGGTTTCAACCTGTGATTGCAAGGCCTGCCTTACCTGCTGAAGCTGCTGCGCAAGCTGAGAAAGCATCTGGTGCTTGAGCTGGTCGGCCTCCTTGGTGGCTGCTTCCAGAATCTTGCGTTCCTCAGCCCGGCCCTGCTGCTTAAGCTCCTCTCGCTTACGGCTGGCTTCCATACGAACTTCATTAAGACGTTGATGATACTGCTTAAGAGCCTCCTCTGCCCCCTTGGTAAAACGCTCTATTTCCTCCCGCAGGCCATCAAATTTTTGCTTACGCTCCTTGAGGACCTGCATCACCGGCTTGATAAGAATGACGTTTAAAATGGCGGTCAATATCAGGGCTTCAATGATCTGAATGATAAGGGTGATGTCAAAACTCAGCATGGATTAAGCTCCTCACGCAAGAGATTTTAAATGAATAACTATTCATGTTGGCGCTTTTACATCATTTCCAAGGGGGTGTCAATCATTCTTTCTATCTCAAAGAAAGAGTTTTAGCGAAAAATTTGAAGATTTTGCCGCCCAAAACGGCTATCGAAAAGAATAACGGCGCTGAGAAATGCTTAAAACCAATCCGATAGCAGCCAGATTCACCAGGACCGAAGAGCCTCCGTAACTCAAAAAAGGAAGTGGAACACTGGCCACCGGCAAAAGATGGAGAATTCCACCGATATTTATAAAAACCTCCCAAAAAAACATGGCGGCTACTCCGTAACAAATATAACGGCCCAAAGGCTCTCTAATTTGGATGCCCAGTTTTAAAATCTGGTAAATCAGAAAAAAGAAGGCCAGGATAACGAGAGAAGAACCTATAAACCCCCATTCTTCCGCCCACACCGCAAAGGCCAGGTCCGTATGTTTTTCGGGAAGGTAATTGAGACGGCTTGAAAGGCCCTCTTTAAAACCCAGGCCTTTAAGCCCCCCGGAACCCACGGCGATAAGGGCCTGAATGATCTGATAGCCCCGATCAAGGGCAAAGGCCTCAGGATTCAAAAAGGCCTCCACGCGGGCACGCTGATAAGGTTTCAAAAGTTTCCAGCAATAAGGACCGAGGCTGACCCCCAGAACAAATACCAGAATAAGCCCCCCTAAAATGAGGCGACGTGAAATCCCGGCTCCCAAGACAAATGAAAGATAAATGAGAAAAAGCATCCCGCCCTGGTCCAGATCTGTGATCGCAACCAGACCTATTAACGGCAAACTGAAAAGAGAAAGCTGCCAGAAAGTCTTCAACCGGAGAGATTCTTCCTGCCGGGAAAGGATCAAAGAAGAGATAAAAATGAGAAAAAGTTTGGCAAATTCTGAAGGCTGTAAACTGAACCCGGGGAGCCTCAGCCACCTGGTGTGTTTGAGGGTCAAAAAGATCAAAAGCACCAAAAGCAACACATATCCCCCGAAAACTAAACGAGGAGAAAGAAGCTTTTGATAATCAAAGAGGGCCAGAAGGAGAAGGAGCCCCCCTCCCAGAGAAAACCACAAAAGCTGTTTTTTAAAAAAAACACCGCCCAGGGAGGCACTGGCCTGATTAAGCACCCCGGCTGCCACCAGAAAAAGGGTGGTCAGGAGAAGAGGCCAGGAAAGTCTGGAAAATTTTTTCAAATACGAGGCCATTTTCCTTCAAAATACATCTTCAAAAATTTACCTGCCAGAGGTGCGGCCGCAGAACCCCCGTGCCCTCCGTGTTCAACAAAGACCACGATGACTATCTCGGGCTTTTGGGCCGGGGCGTAAGCGATAAACCAGGCGTGGTCGCGTTTGAGATAGGGTAATTTTTCGCTTTTGATCCTCTTTTTCATGCCTACTACCTGGGCGGTTCCGGTCTTCCCTCCCACAAGTACTTTTTTGAGTCTCGCAGCCCGGCCGGTGCCTTCCTCGCCGTTTACCGCGGCCACAAGCCCTTTCTCAAGGAGTCTCAAAGTCCGTCTGGAAGCAGGAAGATTCCCTTCCTTTCGGGGGCCAAATTCTTCAAGGATCTCGCCGTAAGGATCAAGCACCTGATAGACATACCAGGGAACGAAAAGATGGCCCCCGTTTACCACGGCTCCCAGAAAACGGGCCAGCTGAAGAGGAGTAACCGTCAAGGCCCCCTGCCCTATGGCAACATTAAGGGTCTCTCCCTTCTGCCAGGGGACTTTAAAGACCTTTAGCTTCCACTCTCGGTCCGGCACAAGCCCTGCTTTTTCCCCGGGGAAACCAAGGCCTGTTTTTCTCCCGAAACCACAGGCCCGGGCAAACCGGGAAAGGGTATCAATCCCTACCAGCTCCCCCAGATAATAAAAGTAGGTATCACAGGAGACCTCTATGGCCTTTATAAGGTCCACCTTCCCGTGCCCCCAGGGCTTCCAGCAACGGAAAAGACGCCTGCCCAGGCGATAATATCCCGGACAATTGACCTCTTTGGTGGGAGAGATGAGCCCTTTCTCCAGGGCGGCCATAGCTGTTACCAGCTTAAAGGTGGAGCCCGGATGATAGGGTAAAATGGCCTTATTCAAAAGGGGGTTTTTTACATCCCGGGTGATCTGTTTCCATTCCTCGTAAGAAAATCCCTTTAAAAACCGGTGAGGATCAAGGCCAGGAGCACTTACCAGGCTCAACAGGCGGCCATCCCTCGGATCAAGGAGCACCAGGGCTCCGGAACGAGGGCTTAAGAGCCTGTAAGCCTCCTTCTCAAAGACGCTATCTACAGTCAGAAGAATACTTTTCCCGATCTGAGGTGGTTCTTCTGTTACCACCCGTCTAATACGCCCCAAAGCATCTACTTCTACCAGCCTACGACCCTTTCTCCCGCGCAATACTTCTTCAAACTGGGCCTCAAGGCCCGAGCGGCCCAGGAAATCATCCGGTCCGAAGCCCCTTGAAGAAAGCCTTTTTAGTTCTTTGGCATTTACGCGGGAGACATAGCCCACCAGGTGAAAGGCCGCCTCCCCCAGGGGATAAAAGCGCTGGGGCTCCACCTGGATCACTACTCCTGGCAAAAAGTATCGGCGGGCCTCGATCTTGGCCACCATGTCCCGGTCAAGATCCTCTACCAGCAGAACTTGATTGCCCGCTCCTTTGCGTCGAGCGACAAGATAGCGTTGCTTAAGAGAGGGAAATTCTTCTCCCAGGATTTTTGCCAGCCGGCGGAGGACGAGATCTCCCCGTTGTCCCTTCAAAACACGCGGATCCACATAAAGGGCAAATGAGGGGGTGTTTCCCGCCAGAAGAAGCCCCCGGCGGTCGTAGATATTGCCCCGCGGTGCCGGAAGGCTTACCACCCGCAAGCTTCTTTTGCGGGCCAGTTCCCGGTAATAAGGCCCCTTAATAACCTGCAAAAAGAAAAGCTTTAAAAGTAAAGCGGAAAAGACCACCCCTACCAGGACCGTTATGAACTTAAGACGCCGGGCAAAAGGATCTTTATCAGGCTCGGTGATGTTTCGAAAGTTCAAAGACATGACGCACCAAAGACAACTGGCAGAAGAGCCAGCATAAAAAACCCCATCCCAGGGTAAAAATTGTTATTTTACCCACAAAATAAAAGGCCGGCTCGGGTAAATTTATCTCAAAAAGGGCGGGAAAGACCGCAAGCCTTAAGATCTCACAGAGAGAAATTGCCAGGATCAAAGAAAGTAACGCCGGGAAAAAACCCCGGAGAGCAAGCCTTTTTTTTAATTCCCGGAAGATAAGAAGGGCTACTATGTAAGCCAAAACCGTAGGACCCGGAAATTTAGAGGAAAAGAGATCAACCAGGAGCCCGCATGTTACTACCGCCCCCCAGAAGGCCGCTGGCCTTAAGCGCCAAAAAAAACCACTTAACAGCAAGGGAAAGAAAGGATCAAAGGCCGGAAGAGAATGCCAGAGGAAGACCAGAAATTCATAGACCAGAAAAATGGCCCCCACAAGCC